>JAJYGB010000157.1 GCA_021785235.1 Bacteroidota bacterium | reverse complement strand
CGCGGGGTTGACGCTGATAATCAAATCGCTTTCCACCGGTGTGAACAGAAGCGTGACGGTATTCAATGACGGCAGTTTCTACTATATGGGATTGCCTCCCGGACAGTATGAAGCACAGGTTGACTCCGCCCAGCTCTCAGTATTGGGAGTGTACTCCGAGCCGCGCGTCCTGGATTTTACTGTCAAGCCGACCAAGGAGGGTGATTTTGTCGAAGGACTTGCAATAGCATTGAAGAGCAAGCAGGCAGCCGGAGCCCCGGCCAGTGTTGAGCCGCCTCCTCAAAAGGCGGAGCGCATTGCGCCGACTGCTGCGAGAGAACCCGAGAAGTACGTCGTCCAGGTGGGCGCTTTCACAACGGCAGACCGCGCCGCGAAATTGGCCAGGTGGGCCAGGATAAGGACCGGCCAAATACTGGAAGCGAGATTCAATTCGAGATCTCATTTATACGTTGTGCAGACGGATACTTTCGCTGCGAAGAAAACCGCCTTGGAGAGATTGGATATCTTCATGAACAAGTTCGGATTCTTCGATTCATTCGTCAGCTCGACTCTCGATACCAGTTCTCACTACCTCTTCTCCGTTCAGCTTGCGGCATTCCAATCGCTACGCCAGGCGACCCGGTTCGCGGCCGGGATAAAACGAGAAACAGGATACTCCGCGGTAACCCAGTTCAAGAGATCCACTCGTTTGTTCTCTGTCATGGTTGGGCCTTACAGGTCGGAGCCGGAATCGGAAACAGTGATGAATCAGTTGAAAAAGAGGTGGGATTGCCGCAATGCCTTCGTGTTTATCGACGGGCAGGTCGAGACCCAGTCGATGTATACCATCTCACTCGGAACGTTCGCGAGCGAACACGAGGCCGATTGGTTCGCAAATTCCTTCCGCTGGCGAACCGGCCTGATCGCGTTTGTCGGCTTCAACTCCGAGAAGATGGGGTTCGACGTGTTTACTCAGAGCTTCAGAACCAGCGGAGAGGCGGTCGCATTTCTCGAGAAGATCAAATCGTTTGGGAGCTATAGTTCCGCCCGGGTGGTTCCAATCCACTAAGCGGGGTGTTACCTACGTAAAACCGTTTTGTCTAAGTCTCACTAAATCAAGTACTTCCTTCCGATAAATCGGTAATATTTACCGCTCACCGCGACACTTCGGCAGTCTGTGCTTTATGACGAGTCGGCCTAACCAACGCTAATCCGGATGCTTACACCAATCACCGAGAGTTTCTTTAGGGAAGAAGACTTTGGCATTGCTTTCGTACACATAATGCTCGTAAGCAATGAAAAAGTCCAAACCCATATTACTTCTTCTAGCCCTCGTGGGGGTCATGCTCGTGGCTTCTGCATCGCAGGCCCAGGTAACGGCTACTGCAACAGTCACACTGACAGTCGTTGCCGCCCCAGGAATGAATTTCACTCCCGCCCCAAAGTTGAGTACGGGTTCTGCCGCCTTAGCTCACCCAGGAGTATCCGGGAATGCCGGGATGACTTTCCAAAGTTCCAGCAATGTTATGGTAAAGCTCAACTCAAAAAATCTACCCGGTTCGAGCTTCAATTTTGAGCAGGGACAGGTCAGGACATTCACGGCAAAAGAGCTGAGCGGGGTTTCCAGCGTGGAGATAGACTATCTGGGGAGCTAATCCCTACTTGGAGCACCTAGCGGGGTCAGGCCCCGTGAAAATTCTGTAATCTGATCTTACCTAACTGTAACACATTTCCAGAGACTATTCATCAAATCCCTCAAAGAGCGCCTGTTTTCAGTGTGTTCGGCGGCATGAATCATGCAACATATGATGTAATGGAAGAGAGCTTAGTTACATCCGATTTCCTGAAAGTCTTTGAAACGGTCAGAATCCCGTTCGTTCTGACAGATTCAAATCTTCTTCTGATTTACGCCAACCGCTTCTCGCGGGAGGTGCTCCCAATGAGGCTGGAGAAAGGGAAGAGGCTTGAGATAGATGGTTTCCTTCAACATGAAGACTCGATCGCGTTTGAACGGATGGTCTCCGACTGCAAGCAGAATGGAGAAAGCATCGGCACGCTCAAGCAGAAGGGAATCGACAAATATTACAAGGTCAAAGCCTATCACCTGGAGAACCGCGACAGCGAGATTGTCCTCCAATTCGAGGACGTGTCGCAATCCAGAATCCTTGAGAACCAATTGTACGAGCATCTTGTGGATCTGTACAGCCAGCTTGAGAATCAGGAGCGAGAGATAGCGGATTTGAAAGCTATACTACTCCGCTCAAGAGAAGACTGACCGCCCATTATTCCCGACAATCACACCATCGACAATCCTTCGTAACATTCCCTGAATACTTTGTCGCGATCTGCGCGCGGGAGAGTGCGGTTGATTAGCGGATAGAGGATGAGCTCCTCCTTTTTATTGTGGACCGCTAGCCTTTCAATTAACAAGTCGATTTGTGCCGGTAATGTCCTCTCATCTACGCTCTCCGGCGGTTTTGAAATCAACGACGTAATTTCCCGATGTTCTGCGATCATAACCTGGACGGGACCCATCTGTCCGGGAGATGCGTGTTCACCGAATGCCGCAAATAGGATGGTCTCCTCCATCTCGATGTGCTTGAGAAGCTGCTTTCTGGCTTTTGAGTAATGTCCCTCTATTTTCCCGGACTCTCCGGCAGAGTTGCGAAGGCGCGTTATGTTCATATCGATTCTTTTGTGGTCGCTTTCAAACAATGCCCAGAGGTCGGCTTTCTTTTTCTCGGCTTCGATCTGGTGTGCATCGGTGATCAGTGACTCGAGTTCCTGCTGCGAAATTTTGCCGCTTAGCCTGGGCATCAAAACGTTTTCTTCCTCGTCAAAGTGTTTGTTGAGGAGCTCGATAAATGTATTCACCTCTTTGATCAGGGTGTCGGAATCTCCACTTGAAAACGAACTGTCAATGACGTCGAGGCTGTGTCTGATGTCTTTGTGCTCGCGGATCATGTTGTTGACGAATTCAGCATCGTCGTCGGAAGCGTAGAGCGTTACCTCTTCGGCTTCGGCGTGGGATACCAGATATTCGCTGCAATATGAGATCAACAGCGAGGCGTCGGCCGGGTCTTCCTTCGTGCGTGCCGCAAGAGCCCTTATGCTACCTATCAGCTTCTCATGATGTGCGTGTAATTTCTCGGTCGGTGTCATGTCTACTCCTTTGTCTGATTTGGTTGAAACGTGAACTCGCGTTTGTTAATTCTTACCGTTGTCCGGTAGAGCCTACTACCGCCCGAACAACATCGTCGATGGGTTGGTTCAATCCGAAGTGTTTGTAGACTATCCCTCCGGTCGAATTCAACACGGTTATTTGAGTCGAATGCATAAATGTACCGTCAGCCTTCTTCTCGAACTCCACGCCGAGCAAGGCTGCCAGTGTCCTGTCATCGCGCGTACTCCCGGTGAGCAGGGTCCATCTTCCCCCGTCAAGCCCGAGGCTGTCCGCCATCTCTCGTAGAGTCTGCGGCGTGTCCTGCGCGGGGTCGAAGGATACTAGAACAAACCCTACCTGCTCCCGGAGATCGGAGGGGATAGAGGCTTCGATTTTCTTCATGTCGTTTATTGTCATGGGGCATGCATACGGGCAGCGAGAGTAAAACATCGCGACAACTCGTATTTTTCCACCGAGGTCCGAGAGGCTTATCCGGTCACCGTTCTGATTTGTCCATTTGGAACGAAGCACGTAGAGAGAGCCCTCGCTGGTCCCCTCGGGCATTCCGGATGTACAGCAAGTGTCTGCGGGGCTTGAATCCAAATTCCCGGAATGCCGGCTCGAAGTGAGCGTCTGATTCTTCGCGTCGCCTGTTTGAAGCAGCCATGTTGCCCCGGCGACTGAAACCAAAAATGCGGCGACGGATATAGACAAGACGGTCAATTTCATTTTCTTTTCTTCGTATTACGGTTTAGGTCCATCACGGGTCTGAAACTCAGATTGGGCAGGCAGTAGTTCGGCTTGAGGCCGCTCAGGAACGCATATCTCAAGAAAGCGGAGTAGTTCGTCGGATCGCTGAAACCTGCCGATGCGCCGCCACACGAGAAAAGGTCCGATGAACCGTCGGACACACCGCCGAGAAGTAAACTCCCGAAATCTTCGACCCATTCCCAGTATTTTCCCGCGGGCGTGACCAATCCGCTCCCGCCGCCTGTCCGTTGGGCAAGCCGGTGTTCTTTCCGGGCCTTCGCGCCGTACCAGCGGTTCAGGTCTCTGTTCAGAAGCCTCTCGTCGCTTTCATGCCGAGTCATCCTTCCCGCAGCGTAATCCCATTCATCTATGCTGGGGAGCCTTTTGCCGCGCCAGGCACAATAGGCGCGTGCAGCGTACCACGACACGTAGGCCACCGGATCGTTGGGAGGGGCATCCATCCCGAGGGCCAGATCACCGCTCCAGTTTCTGAGGTAGTTTCCGTCCGCGAATATGGGCTTCACATGCGAACGTCTCCATTCCGGATTGGATTTAACGAATTCCAGATACTCGAAGTTGGTGACGGGGTGGAGATCCGTGTAGAACGACTTGATCCTCACTTTGACCGTGTGCCCGTCCTCCTTAGCGAACGGGACATATAATCCGCCCTTGATTAGAGTCATTGAGGTGCTATTCGCTTCCGGGCTGTTAAGTCGCGGCTGACCCAGGACGATGCCTGCCAGTAGGAGTACGGCCCCGAATCCTTTGTGATTGATTCTTGTGGGGAAGGACATTGATACTCCCTCTAGTTTGCTTTACTGGCGGTAATCATCTGTTTATGCCTGACCAACTCGACCTCCTTCGCCGTCACTGGGCTCATGTTATTTCCAAAGTGGGTCCGCACATACGAAAGTACTCTTGCGATTTGCTGATCGGTGAGCGGCTGAGGAGGCATAGTATTGTTGAAAGTCTTTCCGTTGACTTGGATCACGCCCGAATGGCCGCGCATGACGAAATCGATCGCTCTGGATTTATTGGCCGCAAGAAAATTCGAGCCGGACAAGGGCGGGAAAACGTTTGGAATCCCCCTCGCATTGGCCTGGTGGCAAGCGATGCAGGTCCTTCCGAATATGTGGTCACCGGTTTCGTTCGCGTCCGCGGATGTCGCGACCTGCATCTGGCCTGTTGGATGACTTATCATCTCGTGCTGACGGTTCTCCTCCTCTTTGCTTGCGTTGCCCGATGGCTCTTGCATGAACAATTGCTCGCCGAGATAGATCTCGTCGGCCTCCTTACCGGAATAAATGTGCGGCTTCGGCGGTCCGTTGACGACAAGCTGTCCGATGGCTCCTTTGTTGAACGCGCGGAAGATGGAATGGTCGACTAGAGTGTACGTGCCGGGGACTTCTGCTTTGAACTCAACAATCGCCGCTCCACCTGCAGGGATCAATGTTGTCTGGATATCATGGCCGGTGACCGTTGAACCTCCTTCTCCGTAAACGTTATCGAACATTTCTCCGATGACGTGGAAAGAGGAAATGAGGTTGGGCCCAATATTCCCGACATAAAGCCGGACTCGCTGTCCTTCTTCGGCAGTAAGCGCGTTTTGGCCCGTGAGTGCCCCGACCGAACCGTTAAAGACAACATAGGTGGGATCTTCATCGAGTGCTTTCTGAAGATCGAATTGCTGGAGTCCGGGGTCGCCGTAATTTCCGGTCGTATAGAATTCGCTCTGCATTATGTAGTACTCTTTGTCAGCCGGCGGAAAACCCTCCTTTGGCTGAACGAGAATCAACCCATACATGCCGTTCGCGATATGCATTGGCACGGGTGGTGTGGCACAATGATAGACGAACAGGCCCGCGTGTAGAGCTCTGAAGGAGAATACCGACGTGTGGCCTGGTAGGGTGACGGAAGAAGCGGCACCGCCCCCGGGTCCAATTACTGCATGAAGGTCAATGTTGTGGGCCATCATATCAGAAGGGTCGTTGCTTAAATGGATCTCTACAAGATCGCCCTGACGAACCCGGATCATCGGCCCCGGAACGGTTCCATTGAACGTCCAGAATACGTACTGAACTCCGTCGGCAAGCCTTCCGATCTTTTCCTTCGTGAAAAGTCTGACGATGACCTTCGTGGGGTGGTCCCGCGTTATCGGGGGCGGAACGTTCGGCGCGGTTGTTAGTATGGCCTCTTCCGATCCCTCTATTTCATTTGAATAGCCGGTGTCGCAACCTGAATAGATGAAGGCAAACGCCGAGATCAGGGTGACTATCAGGGCTGCGGAAACGAGCCTCAACCATTTGAATTTCAACTTCATTTCGAGTTCTCCTCGCCGATGGTACCCCAAAGCCGCATTGGGATTGCGCCGCCGGTGTAGTTTGGATTGTTCTTATAATTTCGGACTGTATTATCTGAAATATCCACAAAAAAATATGACAAGTCTTCAGAAATCATACTGGTTCGTCTGTATATATACTTGCATATATCGGATGTTTTAGTCTTAATATAACCGAGACCTGAATACCTGTCAAGTACCGGGCGGAAGAAGCTGCTGAGGTGGTTTGAGGCCCGCTGTCTTAAAGCGAGGGGAAGACGCCTAGTTCGGCATTAAGCGCCAGCTGAGGTTGGCCGCTTTCCAGCCTGTGAGGAGTATGAGGATTGCCCTCTTATGCATGACAGAGAACGCTATCTTGTCGCTTGTATCGGAAGGCTTATGATAGTCGGTGTGAACTCCATTGAAGAAGAATATTGTCGGTACTTTATGCCTCGCGAAACTATAGCTGTCGCTGCGATAATAGAACCTGTTCGGGTCGTTCTCGGCATCATACCTGTAATCAAGGCTAAGCTTCACCGATTCGCTATCCGCCGCGACGAGGAGAGAATCGAGCTCATTGCTGAGCCTCTTGCTACCGATGACGTAAATGTAGTTGCTGTCGCTCTCTTCGTGAGCCGGATCGATTCTGCCATCCATGTCCGTGTTGATGTCCGCGACTATGCTGTCGAGGGGAATAGGGGAATGAGAGGTGAAATACTTTGAGCCCAGGAGGCCTTCCTCTTCGCCTGAGACAGTCAGGAATACCACACTTCTCCTCGGCTTCACAGTGGAGAGGGCGTAAGCGCGGGCGATCTCGAGGACGGTGGCCGTACCGGATGCGTTGTCGTCCGCGCCGTGAAAGACTGCGCAATCAGGAGTCATGCCCAGGTGATCGTAATGGGCGGAGTATACCATGTATCGGCTGTCAAGAAGGGTGTCCGTTCCGCCAAGCACGGCGACGACGTTTTCGGTTTCCCGTGTCTCGCGGTCTATTCTCACACTGACTGTCGCTTTCCCCAATTGAAGCGAAACCGGTACCTTAAGCGAGTCAATTCTCCGGGCCAGTCGGGTGGAAGTGAAGTGTCTTGACAGAAGGATTGAGTCGGCGATGCTTTCCCTGATGTAGATAAGCTGGACCGGTTTGAACTGCGCAGGCTTCCCGATTTCCGAAGCGAGCGACATCTGTTTAACGCCGTCTGTCGCGTTGAATGATTTCCGGAGCCGGGCGAAACCTTCATCTCCGTCGTTGATTGTCATTATGACTGCGGCCGCGCCGTTGCTTACCGCGTTCGTCATCTTGTACAGGCCAGTTCTAACCATGACGTCGTTAGTGTCGGCAAACTTCGGGTTCCCTCCCAGCAGCATGACGATCTTTCCCGTAACATCCATGCCTTTGTAATCGGAGTAGGATCCGTCTTCATAGCCGTAACCGGCGAAGATGATCTGGGCTGTGACGCTTGTGTCGGCCGCTGTGAATGGCATTACCAGGAAATCTTTTGAGCCCCAGAAGTACTTGCCACCCGAACGCAGATAGGACGAGTCGCTGATACGGCTTATGTCGACGAAGAAATGCTGGAAATAAGTCCCGCTGTCGCCGAGCGGCTTGAGTCCGAATAGCCTGAACTGACCCGCGATGTATTTGGCGGCCTTTGTCTGCCCGGGTTCGCCGGTCTCTCTCCCCTCGAGTGAATCGGACGCGAGATAGTCGACAGCGGATTTCATGCTGTCAATATCGACCAGCCGCGCCGCCTCGATGCCGGCCTTATCGTAGTCGGGCGGTCCGTCGCCACCCGGGTTCCACGGAAACGCCATCGCGAGAAGACCGGCGGTCGCAAGCGCGAAGAAGTAACTTCCGCGAAACCCGGGGGGACAAATATCCAATCAGCGGGAACCGTTCTTGATTCTGTCTATCGCTTCCACCGCGCACACGGCTGCAATGTTCACAATAGCGTTTACATCGCATCCCTGCTGCAGTACGTGGACCGGTTTCTTCATTCCCATTAATATCGGCCCGAGCAAAGCCGCACCGCCGATTTTTCCCATCAGCTTGTAGGCAATATTGCCTGCGTTCAAATCGGGAAAAATCAAGGTATTGGCGCCGTTCTTCAGGTTCGAGAATGGGTAGACTTCCTCGAGGACATCGGGCGAGAGCGCAACGTCAGCCTGGACTTCGCCGTCGATGACGAGCGACGGATCGAGCTTGCGTGCGATCGTGACGGCCTGCTGTACTTTGATAGACTGGGGAAGCCGAGTGTTCCCAAAATTGCTGAAGGAGAGCATCGCGACCCTCGGGACGATGTTGAAGCGTTTGACGACTTCCGAGGTCATGATGGCAATCTCTGCGAGGTCTTCCGCCGTGGGGTCGACGTTCACTGTGGTATCGGCAAAGAAAAAGGTGTCGCGTTTTGTCATCACTATGTAGAGCCCTGCCACGCGCGTCCTCTTCTCCGCCATACCGATGACCTGAAGCGCAGGCCTTATAGTGTTGGGGTAAGACTGTGTCAATCCGGAAACCAGCCCATCGGCGTCGCCGACATGTACCATCATGGCACCGAGATAATTGGGCCGCTCGATATTCCTGGCGGCTTCCGCGCGTGTTAGGCCCTTCCGCTGGCGCATTTTGAAGAACGCATCGACGTACTCTTCGCGCTTTTCGAACTTAGTCGGGTCGATGACTTCGATTCCTTCCATATCAATTTTCATCTCGTGCGCTTTCAACTCGATTTGCGCCCGCCTGCCGAGGAGCACCGGCTTTGCTATCTCTTCATCTATAATGATTTGTGCCGCTTGAAGGATCTTTGCCTCTTCGCCTTCGGGGAATACTATCCTCATTCCGCTCCCCTGAGACTTGGTTATCGCGGTCCTGACGACACTGCGGGTGATTCCCATTCTCTCTTCGAGCTGGAACACGTACTTATCCCAGTCCTCGATCTGAACACGGGCGACTTTCGTCTCGATAGCGGCTTTGGCTACGGCCGGGGCGACCCATGTTATCACTCTGGGGTCGAACGGCTTAGGTATTATATAATCCTTGCCGAACCGGAGGTCGACGCCGCCGTAGGCGACCTTAACCGAATCGGGAACCTGCTCCTTTGCCAGTCCGGCCAGTGCATTGACCGCCGCTATTTTCATTTCGTCGTTTATGTTGCGGGCGCGGACATCAAGCGCTCCCCTGAATATGAAGGGGAAGCCGAGGACGTTGTTGACCTGGTTCGGGTAGTCGCTTCGGCCTGTTGCCATGATCGCATCGGGGCGTGCTTCAACGGCATCCTCATAAGATATCTCCGGGTCAGGATTCGCCATCGCGAAGATGATCGGGGTAGGGGCCATCGAGCGGACCATATCCTTCGTTACCACGTTAGCCACCGATAGTCCGACAAATACATCGGCACCGGCGAACGCCTGGCTGAGCGTGCGGGCTTTGGTATCCTGAGCGAATTGCTCCTTGTACCGGTTCATGTCGTTCGGCCTGCCTTTATAGATGACCCCCTTCGAATCGCACATGGTCACGTTCTCAAGCTTCGCGCCGAGTTTAAGGTAGAGTTTCGTGCATGCAATCGCGGCAGCGCCGGCGCCGTTTACCACTATCTTCACTTTCGAGATGTCTTTCTTTGCGATTTCAAGCGCGTTCAAAAGTGCCGCAGAACTGATTATTGCAGTACCGTGTTGGTCGTCGTGAAAAACCGGAATGTTCATCGACTCTTTCAGCGTTTCCTCGACGGTAAAGCAGTCCGGTGCCTTGATGTCTTCCAGGTTGATTCCACCGAAGGTCGGCTCGAGCGCTTTGGCAACCGCGATTATTTCCTCCGGCGTCTTGGCATTGATCTCGATATCGAACACGTCGATATCCGCGAACCTTTTGAATAGAACTCCTTTTCCCTCCATGACGGGTTTTCCCGCGAGAGGCCCGATGTTTCCCAGCCCGAGAACAGCCGTTCCGTTCGAAAGCACTGCGACAAGGTTCCCTTTCGAGGTGTATTCGTATACCGCTTCGGGATTCTTGTCGATGGCCCTGCACACTTCTGCTACTCCCGGCGTGTACGCCAGGGAGAGATCACGCTGTGTCACACACGGTTTTGTGGGCACAACTTCGACTTTTCCTCTTCTTCCAGTTGAGTGGTATTGAAGAGCATCTTCAACACGAATTTTCATTTGATACTCCTTATTTAGAACTCGTCCAAAGGACCCCGACAGTCGTCGGGACATGCCCGGACGTCTCGCTTTTGGCGGGGCGCTCGTAATCTTATTCTTGTCCTGTCGAAAAGTTACTCAGCTGTCATTCAAAGTTCAAAGCAGATGTTTGGGAGGTTCGTTCGTGCGGATGCACGATCAGAGTCAACCTTGTTTAACCCTATGTACTCTGCTATATTTTTTTGAAACCTAATCCCAACTAACTTTCCTATTAGCCGGAGATAACTTTGAAGGATTTTGACGAAATAGACGAAGTTGACGATATAAAGAAGGTCGAAGACATACCGACGCGTCTCCCGGTTCTGCCGTTGCGGGATTCTCTGATTCTTCCATACATGCTTTTCCCTATCCTCGTCGGCCGTGAACAATCGGTTGAGGCGGTGGAATTGGCGGCAAAATCGAATAAGTTCATCTTACTGATCGCTCAGAAGGACAGTACTCTGGAGGACCCGGCAAAAGATGAGCTTTATAAGGTCGGCACTGTCGCGCGGATCTTGCAGGTGTTGAAACTCCCAAACGGGCTTCTAAAAGTTCTCGTCGATGGCGTGGCGCAGTCATTCGTGAAGAAATTTTACTTTGAAAAGGGGCTCTTGCACGCAGAGTACGCCGCCAACACGAAACCTCCCAAAAAAGATGCTTCGCTCGATGCGCACGTCAAACACGCGGCGCAATTGTTCCGGGACTACGTCAGGAATAGCAGGGATATTCCTCCCGAGACCATCATGTCGTTCGATAACATGGAGGAACCCGACCGGAAGTTTTACTATATACTCGCAAACATGGAGCTCTCCGTCCACGACAAAATCAATATATTCAGTCTGAAGACCCTCCAGGAGCAGTACGAAGCACTGATAAAGATTCTCATGGGTGAAATAAACATCCTGAAGATCGAGCAGGAGATCGATGACAAGGTTCAGGACAGCATACAGAAGAACCAACGGAAATATTATCTGCAGGAGCAGGTGAGGATAATGCAGGACGAGCTGGGCGATGAGAACCCGACGGGAGAGTTTGCCCAGTTGAAGGAGAAAATTGAGAAGGCGCGGATGCCGGAGGCCGCGAAGACGAAAGCGCTTGACGAGTTGGACAAGCTGAGGCGTACGCAGGCGTTTTCGCCGGAGGCCACCGTCATCCGCAATTACCTCGACTGGCTGCTCGATGTGCCCTGGCACAAGCAGACGAAGGACGATCTGGACATCAAGCATGTCAGGGAGATTCTCGACGAGGACCACTACGGACTCGACAAGCCGAAGGAACGCATCGTCGAGCAGATGGCCGTTCTGAACCTCGTGAAGGAGATGCGGTCCCAGATCATCTGTTTCGTCGGCCCTCCGGGAGTTGGAAAAACTTCGCTCGCGAAGTCGATTGCCCGCGCCCTGGGGAGAAATTTTGTCAGGCTGTCGCTCGGAGGAATCAGGGATGAGGCGGAAATAAGAGGGCACCGGCGCACTTACGTCGGTTCGCTCCCCGGCCGGATCATTCAGGCGATGAAGAAAGCCGGGGTCGTGAATCCCGTGATGCTTCTCGACGAAGTCGACAAGCTCGCGTTCGATTTTCACGGTGATCCCGCCGCTGCCCTTCTGGAGGTTCTCGATCCCGAGCAAAACCATTCCTTTCAAGATCATTATCTGGAAGTCGAATATGACCTTTCGAAAGTGCTTTTCATTACCACTGCGAACGTACGTGATAGCATACCGGAGCCGTTGGAAGACAGGATGGAAGTAATAGAGCTACCCGGCTATCTCGACTATGACAAAATAGAAATTGCCAGGCGTCACATCATCCCGAAACAACTGAAGCTGCATGGGATCGACGAAAAATACGTGAAGTGCGACGACGCGGCACTTATGAAAATCATCAGGGAATACACCTGGGAAGCAGGGGTTAGGAATCTCGAGCGTTCCATCGCCGGCGTCTGCCGGAAAATCGCGAAGGAGATAGTCATCCAGAGGAACGGGAAGAAGAGCAAGATTGCCGCGATTGTTGTGGACGAGACAAAAGTGGAAGAGTTCCTCGGCGTCCCCAAATTCCACTCGAAACAAATCGGAAAGAAAAATCGTCTTGGTGTAGCTCTTGGGCTTGCGTGGACAAGTGGAGGTGGCGATATTCTTAGCGTCGAAGCGATACTAATGGAAGGGCCAGACAGATTGCAGTTGACCGGACGTCTCGGTAATGTGATGCAGGAGTCGGCGCGGGCTGCGCTTACTTATGTTCGGGCGAACGCCACGCGCTTTGGTATCCCGAAGAATTTCTACAAAGGGAAAGAAATCCATATCCATGTTCCGGAAGGAGCGACTCCTAAGGATGGACCTTCCGCGGGAATTACTATGTCGGTCGCGCTTATATCTGCCGCCGGAAAGAAACCGGTTAGATCAGATGTGGCGATGACCGGAGAGATCAACCTGAACGGCGAAGTCCTGCCGATCGGTGGGTTGATGGAAAAGATGCTTGCAGCGAAAAGGTACGGAATCAAGAAAGTCCTCATACCGAAGGACAACCTGAAAGATCTTAGCGAGATACCCGACAAGCTGAAGGAAGGAATTACGGTAGTACCGATAGAGAAAATAGAAGACGCGATGAAGCACGTCTTCGACGGCGAACCCAGACGCCATAAAGCCGCGCGGAAAAAGGGATGACATATCTCGTAACGGCGCGCAAATGGCGCCCCATGCGATTCGACGACGTGACGGCTCAGGAACACGTCACCGTCACGATGAAGAACGCTATCGTCCGCAACCGGATAGCGCACGCGTATCTGTTCAGCGGCCCGAGCGGCGTCGGCAAAACGACGACGGCGCGCATTTTCGCGAAGGCGATCAACTGCCAGAACGTCAAGGATGGCGAACCCTGCAACGAATGCGACGTCTGCAGGGAGATCACCGACGGGAGAAGTCTGGACGTAATAGAAATAGACGGCGCCTCCAACCGCGGCATCGACGAGATCAGGGACCTGCGCGAATCGGTCCGTTATTCACCTTCGAGACTCAAATACAAGGTCTATATAATAGATGAAGTGCATATGCTCACGAAGGAGGCCTTCAACGCGCTCCTGAAGACGCTTGAAGAGCCGCCGGCTTACGCGATATTCGTGCTCGCCACAACAGAGCCGCACAAAGTCATTCCCACGATTCTCACGCGATGCCAGAGATTCGATTTCAAGAGAATTGAGATCGAGAAGATAATTGAGCGGCTTCGCACTATCGCCGAGAAGGAGCAGATAGCGGTCGATGAAGAATCATTCGTCACGATCGCGAAAAAGGGCGACGGCTCGATGCGGGATGCGCTGAGCATTTTCGACCAGGTCGCGGCGTTCTGCGGAAACGACATCAAGCATGAGATCGTCGTCAACGCACTGAGCCTCGTGGACAGCGAGCTGTTTTTCAAGACAACCGAGCTTATCGAAAAGAACGATTCGAAAGGTGCCGTCGAGCTGGCGGCGCAGATAATGTCGCGTGGCTACGATTCCGTCGATTTTCTCGAAGGTTTGTCCGAGCACGTTAGGAATCTACTTATAGCCTCAACAACCGGTAAAGCTGATCTCGTCGAAGCTTCGGAGGATTACAGGAAAAGATATCTTGAGTCGGCGGCCAGGTTCGACAAGCTTGACCTGCTTCGCATGCTGAAGTTGATCAGCGAAGCCATTCAGCAGATAAAATACGTGTCGCAGCCGAGGATTAAGCTGGAAATGACGCTTCTGCAGCTTGTCAACATGGAGCGCGCCGTCAAACTGCGCGAGCTTCTTCAACAGGTAGACGAGCTAAAAAAAAACTTGATCGGCCATAAAGGCTCACTCACGGCGCCACAAGCGCCCCGTCCGGTCGCGGACGGAGGGATTCCGGGTCACTCGTTGAAGGAAACCCGTCCCGCGTATCCCGAACGGAAGTCCCCACCAGTCGCTGCACCGAGCCGGCCCATACCCCGGCCCGCCGTCAGGAACGCGGAGGAGCGGCCGTCACACGTTACCAGCGAGTCATCTTTTCAGGAAATCAACGTCCGGTGGGATGAGTTCCTCCTCGCCGTGCGCGGTGAGAGGATCGGTGTATGGTCGCAGCTGATTAACCTAAAGCCTCTCGGAGTGCAAAACGGATGGCTCATGCTCGGCGCCCCGAATGAAGTCGTAATCGGTATGACGAAGCCGTACAAGACGTATATACAGGACGCTATCCTTAAAACGCTCGGGGCGCGAGTGGCGATCGACTTTACTATTGTCAATACCGAACAGCCTGTTGATACCGATAGCAACGATCCGCTCGTAAAATATCTGAAGGATGAATTTGGTGCTGAACCGCTTGAATCGTAATCGTTGGCGCCTCCTGGTGATTGCGTTTCTCGCGTCGATTGGACTTACGAAGCCCGCCGATGTGCTTGCGCAGGGACTCACGCTCGCCAAATACGCGAACGACTTCCTCGATATTGGAGTCGGGGGAAGGGCGCTCGGTATGGGGAGCGCGTACACGGCAGTCGCGAACGACGTAACGGCCGGGTACTGGAACCCTGCCGGCCTTGCGAGAATCAAGTTTCCCGAGATTATGCTGATGCACGACCAGCGCTATGCCGACGCGGTCAGCTTCAACTACGGCGCAGGGGCTATGTCTCTCTCCAAGACGGAGACCGTCGGTCTAAGCCTGATCGTTTTGAATGTCAGCGGTATACCGAACACTCTCAACGCTCTCATCGACTACAACCACAATGGGATCTTCGATTCCGGGGATCGGCTCGATTATTCCAAAATAACTTTCTTCAGTGCGACGGACATTGCCCTTATCGGGAGTTACGCGAAGCGGGCAAGCGACAATTTCTCTTACGGCGCGAATGTCAAGTTCATTCGCCGCAGCTTAGGCTCGACTTACGGAACGGGCATCGGATTCGACGTGGGGGTGCTTTACACCCCTTTCAGAAATTTCAATCTCGGCGCTAATCTGCAGAATGCTACGACAACAGTTGTAGCCTGGACAACCGGTACTACCGAGGTCTCGCCTCCGACACTCGCCACAGGGGCCAGCTATAATTTGTCCATCGGGCCTGTTGATATGACTCCGGCGTTAGATCTTCTTTTTAACGCCGACAATCTGGGAGCCTCTTCAACGGTTCACCTGGGCCCACTCAGCGCTGATGTCCGTGCGGGTGCCGAGGTGGGCTATAAGAATGTCATCGCCATACGCGCGGGTTACAACGAGGTGAAACAGTTTACGGTTGGGGCCGGGATTCACCTGCCCAAGCTTGAAATTGATTATTCTTTTGCGCGCTTTGCATATTCCGGTTCTCTGGGTGACACTCACCGGATCTCGCTCGAACTTATTCTTGAAAACGGCAACTAAAGTCCGCATCCCGCTCCTCCTTCTCCTCGCACTGAGCATCGCCGCATGCTCGGGCAACTATAAAAAAGTGACGTTTGATTCTGCCGAGAAGCAGTCGTACCTGGAACAGCTAAACCGATTCAGAGAGAGAAAAGATCTGTTCTTCCGGTCCGATCTATCATCACCGCTCACACAGACGCAGAGAGCTACGTTCCACCAACTCAATTACTATACGCCGAATTTCGATCTCATCTTCAGGGTGAAGCTCCTGAAAGAGGGCTCCCCGAAACAGATTGGCATACCGGCGACGGGCGGCGAGACGCGAGCCGCAATCGAATACGGCAGGTTTGAGTTTGCTGTGGCCGGTAAGATGCTGAGCCTCTACGTCTACAAGATGACGGGAGATGACTCGAACGAGCTCTTCGTTCCGTTTACGGACGAGACGTGCGGAAAGACTTCCTATTCCGGCGGCAGATACATCGACCTGAATCAGAATGAAACCGGAGAATACCTTCTCGATTTCAACTACGCTTACAGTCCCTATTGTGGCTACAACCACAACTACAGCTGCCCGATAGTGCCGCAGGAAAATCATTTGGATACTCCCATCGAAGCGGGTGAAATGAAGTATTGAGCCGGGGAATTGTCTCCGGCGAGCTATGCAGATGAAAGCGGTTCGGGTATGCGGACCGATGTGCTCACAAGGAGCAGTGAAGCCGGCATCTTATCCTACTCAAGGGTTACATCACTCCTTGTCCGACTGATACTGTGAAACCGCGCTTTCCGCAGGCTTCTGTAACAAAAGATTGCAGAATGCGAATAGTAGAATTAGATTAAAGCACATGCGACTTAACTTCAGAAACAGCCTGTATTTTGTAGCGGCGGGATCAATTGCGACGGTATTACTTGTTTTTGACTGGATCAGGATTTCAATCAATCTTGAAGATCCGGTCCTGAACGGCTTCCGGAACTTGTTCACCGTCGCGGCTTTCATTTTTCTCTACGCGGCAATGGGGCTCTTCCGCAACAAGAAATCACCCAAGCCTCTGGAAATCCTTCGGAGGCTTGTGGCATACGGTTTCTTCTCAGCGGCAGTCATTTCGACCTGGGGGATAATTCTCGAGAGTAAAGGAAGCTCGTCTGGAAATTTTGTCCCCGGCAATATCATGCAGCTGCTGGCGACAACCGCGTTCGCGTTCGGGATCGCCGGCTTCGTCATTATCCTTCTGATGACGATGAGCGACATGATCTACATTAAGCCGGACAGGAAAGTTAGGAGGAGATTTCAACTCTTCATAATTTTCGCACTGGTGGCGGCTTTCCTGAGCATTTTCAACGGCTCCTCTTTCCTGTCGGCCCTGCGCGAAATCGCGTTCGTAATCGCGATTATCATTGCGGTTCTACACATCGTCAGCATGAACTGGATAGTCTTCCTTACCAAGAAGGAAAAATACAAATCCCTTGTCCATTCGTTCGTTCTGATGGTCCTGTTCGGATATTCATACGCCTCCATCGGCCCGGCAAATCTTGCGGGGGGAGTCCTGAGTTTCTACAGCCAGCCGATGGAGGAGTTCTCGAAAATCGTTTTCCTGTTCCTGACGATTTATTTCTCGCTAGCATTCATCGTGACGATGTTTCATATCCCGACGAGCGGGGTGTTCGAGAAAAAGAAGCGCGAGCTCGACTCATACCAGAACCTCAGCAAAGTCATCACGAATGTGCTGGACACGTCGGAAGTCCTGAACAACACCGTTGCCGTTGTCGGAGCCGTGACTCAGGCAAACAAGGTCTGGATCGAGCTCAGATACGAGGGCGACGGCGATTCAGGTGACGAATACAAGATCTCCGCAACGCACAGGACCAGCCAGTACGAGCTTTCTGCATTCGATTTCGATGCCGTTAGGAAGGCGGTGCGAACGGACAAGCGGGTGATAGTCCAGGACGCCGACGAATTCGTGAATCTGAACCTGAAGAACTTCCCGGCCAAATCGCTCCTTGCCGTCCCGCTTACTGCTCACGATGATTTTATCGGGATGCTCTACGCGGCTCACGAGATGCCGTACGCGTTCGACGACGAGGAGATCTCGACCGTAAGCGCTTTTGCCGACACCGCGGCCGTTGCGATACAGAATTCGCTCCTTTTCACGAAGTCTATCGAGAATGAGCGCCTTCAGCACGAGTTGCGTATAGCCCACGATATGCAGCTGAAGCTTCTCCCGACTTCTCTGCCGAGCTCGGAAAGATTCGAAACCGATTTCCTTTCGTTCCCTGCATTCGAGGTCGGTGGTGACTATATTGATTATTCTCGAATCGACGACAAGAGATATGCGTTTGTCGTCGGCGACGTGTCCGGAAAAGGGACATCGGCCGCGTTTTACATGGCTTACATGAAGGGAATTTTCCAGTCGCTCTCGGCTTCGGCGAAGTCGCCTCTCGAATTCATGATGGCGGCGAACGAAGCGGTCGGAAGCACGCTCCAAAAGAATTTCTTCATTACGCTGATTTACGCGGTGCTCGACGGCGATACGGGAGATGTTTCCATAGTGCGTGCCGGACACACTCCGGCGGTGCTGATTAGCTCCAACGCGGTAAGCGGAGAGAAGCACTGTAGGCTGATACGGCCGACAGGTGCAGGCCTGGGGCTCGAGCAATCGGGCGATTTCGGACGGCACCTGGGAGAGGAAAAATTTGTTCTTGGTCACGGAGATACACTCGTGTTTTACACCGACGGTGTTACCGATCAAAGGGACCCCGGCGGCCAGGAGTTTGGAGAACAGCGTTTCTATGATTTGTTGAAAGAGACGAGCGGCGGATCACCGACGGAGATTAAAGGAGGCATCATCCGCGCTCTTGCTGAATTTTCACAGGGCACAGACGCAGTCGACGACACGACCGTTCTGGTTTTAAAATGGAGATGATTTTGAAAGACGATCGATGGCTCCCCGTTCCTTTCCGGATGACCGGCGGCCGGGACCATACCATGAAAGCTGGAGGAAGTAATGAATGAGTTTAAGGTGCAGACTCGAGATTCGGGGAAAGCCGTTATCATGGAGCTTCACGGATTCCTGGATGCTCATACCGCGCCCGACCTTGAAAAGACATTTTCGGAACTCATAGCAAAGGGCAAGTACAATATTGTAGTCAACTTCAACGGGCTCAATTATATATCGAGTGCAGGCCTGGGAGTATTCATGGCGTATATCGACGAAGTGAGAAACAACCGGGGGGACATCAAGCTCGCAGCAATGCAGCAGAAGGTCTTCAATGTGTTCGATCTCCTGGGATTTCCGTTCCTTTATGAAATCTATAAAGACCAGGACGAGGCGTTAAACAAATTCAACAATAGTTGACCGGCTTGGTTGATAACATTCCGAAGGAATTGTGAAAAGCTCAGATAAAATAGAGGATTCAAGAGTCTTCAAGAGCACGACCAATGCGCTTGCCGATGTCCGTGAGTTCGTAGATGAATGCGCCGTGAGGTTCGGGTTTGGAGACAAGGAAGTTTCCGAAATCACACTTGCTGTCGACGAAGCTTGTACAAACGTTATTAAGCATGCATACAAGGGGAACCCGGACAGCGAATTTGAAGTGAGGATATTGGCAAGCGGAACTGAATTTCAGGTTGTGGTGCGCGACTGGGGCGCCAGCTTCAAGCCGGAAGAAGTACCGCTCCCTAACATAAAGGATAAAGTCAAAAAGCATAAAGCCGGAGGGCTCGGAATTTTTCTCATGAGGAAACTCATGGACACAGTGGAATATCGGGGCCAGGATGCTTCAAACGAAGTGAGGCTTGTCCGTAACCTGAGAAATGAGCAGAAGTCTTAAGTCGACGCGCGGCAGACGGCCCGCAGGCCGCGGCAGCGACCAAATTGTCGAACTCACGTCCCTGATCGAGACGGCGAAGATCCTCAATTCATCTCTCGATTACCAATTCATACTTAACCACATAATGCTCGCGTCAATGGGCAAGCTCGCGGTGTCCAAATCAGGCGCAGTGGTACGCTCGGCCTCGGGAACGGGCCGGGGAAAAGAAGAGTTCGTCAAGATCGGCAAGGGGATCGTTCTGAATGATGAGATCATGGCGGAACTATTCGTGCTCGATCTGGAGGGCTCGGTGGCCGCAGCCGACGTCGGCAATTCGTTGGGAGCTAGACTTGCGGAGGCGGGCGTCGAAAGGCTCTTCGCGATAAGGACGTCTCACCGGCTCTTCGGCTACCTGTTCATCGGTCGGAAACTTATCGGCGACGAATTCATCCCGACTGAGATAGAGTTCGTCTCCACCCTCTGCAATATCGCCGCCGCCGCAATCGAGAACGCCATTGTGTTCCGGCAGTACAAGGATTCCAACTTTGAACTTCAACGGAGGGTACAGGAACTGCAGACCCTGTTCGAGCTGAGCAAGGAATTCAACCTGTTGATAGATGAAGCCCGTGCCATCAGGACACTCGAATTCGCGGTCATGGGTCAGACCGGTGCGAGAAAATACGCTATTTGTCTGGTGCACGATTCAAAGGGACGCATCGTGGTTAACAGGATTCCGGGACTCGAGGAATCCGATCTTCATCCTCTCTGCTCATCCGAATCACCCATGAGGCTGGCGGACCTCGCTAATGAAATGCCTGTCGCAGCAAAGCTCCTCGAAAAGGGAGCGGAACTGGTCGTACCCTTCCAGCTCCAGAGTAAAGTCGACGGACTCCTGATTCTCGGCGAGAGAGTATCGCGCGCAAAGTACACCGATTCTGAAATAAGCTTCATCTCTTCCTTGTGCAACCTGGCCGCGATGGCGATCGATAACGCCAGGCTCTTCGAGGAGTCCCTCGCGAAACAAAGGCTTGAAGAAGAACTAAGTCTCGCTCACACTATCCAGGAGAAGCTTCTTCCAAGAGAGATGCCTGGCTTCGCCGGGTGTGTCGTCGGAACATTCCACATTCCTACCAAACAGGTCGGCGGCGACTACTTCGATGTGATAAAGCTAAGTGATGAGAAAATATGCGTGGCGATAGCCGACGTATCCGGGAAAGGATTTCCCGCCGCGCTGCTCATGGCCAATTTGCAGTCGGCATTCAGGGCCCTGATGGCGACCGAGCTGAGACTCGATCAGATAACTGAGCGGCTCAATAACATTGTGTATGACAACACCGAAAGCGACAGGTTCATCACATTCTTCGCGGCGATTTACAATTCCTCCGAAAAGCATCTTATCTACATTAACGCGGGACATAACTATCCTTATCTTATGAAGGCTGGCGGAAACGTGAGAAGGTTGGACCAGGGCGGACTTATGCTTGGCGTCTTGCCGAACGTGAAGTACCAGACCGGTCTTGAGAGAATCGAGAGCGGGGATTTTCTTTACATGTTTACGGACGGAGTTAACGAAGCTCTTAACCCGGACGGTGAGCAGTTCACGGAGGAAAGGATCGGCGGGCTGCTCAGGCTGAACGCCGGATTGGATGCGGATGAAATTCTCGAGACCATCCGTAAGGAGGTCGCCTCCTTTGTGGCGGATGCCCCCCAGAGCGACGACATAACCCAGCTCTGTGTTAAGTTCCAATAGCCGGCCTACGCCGGACCCGGGCTGCAAGGCTGTGATCGCCTCGCGGCCCACGCTGCCCCGAACCTGGCGGGAGCCTGTTTCTCCGGGCCGCGTAACCCGTTTTTTGTCAGAATGTTAGCGGAACATTCATCTTGATTTCATATTGAACGGGTACATTTTAGTCGGCAAATCTCTTAAACCTTTCTGCCGCAAGTCTTCTCGAACTTGCAGGAGTTGAGTTGGGCAGACCGAGAGAGCAGGAAAGATCACGAGTTTCACCGTACCGCGGGTTCCGCAGCTATGTCAAGGGGCATCAGAAGGAACCGTCTCAGATGGACAAAGAAACACAGTTCAAAAAGATTTTTCAATTAACAAGTCTGGTAACAGATGTTTTCCCGCGACACGGCTCGCGTCTCCTCGACGTGGCGGTCAGATATCTCCTGGGAAATATCCTCGTTCTCAGGACGGTTGAACATCAGGCAAGGAAGCAGCTCGCGAAGGCAAAGAGGATCAACCGGATCCTTATCGCTGCGGATCTTAATATCGGCGACGCGATCATTGGCCAGGGTGCCGTGGCGGCAGCCAGAGAGATTTTTCCCAGCGCAACAATCGATTGCGTCGTAAAGAAATCTGCCAGAGGCCTTATCGAAGGCAACCCCGAAATTTCGACACTCTATCCCTTGTACGAAGGTGCCCCTTTTCCCGTAGAAAGCGATCTGGCCGGACTCGCACGCATCGCGGACGGCGGAAATTATGACATCGTGATAAACTTCAGCCCGATGGTAGATGACAGGACTTTCGGACAGAAGAATGTCGTCAACTATTCCATGATGGCAGCCGAACTCATCAGGAATGAGAGCCATCCCAATTCCGGGGTGAACAACGTAGTCTACCAGTCCTACAATTTTATAGGCACATTATTCCGTGACAGGCTCCCGCAGGGCTTCGGTCGGGAATTTAAAGGCGCCGGCGTGTACCTGTCCGATGAAGCTATCAGCGCCGCGAATGATTTTCTGCTGGTCGCGGGGATCTCCCAGGACGATCCGATAGTCATGGTCAACCCGGACGCTTCAGCAAGATTTACAAGGATGCCGTTCGATTTTCAGCGCAGGCTGCTTAGAAAACTCGCCGAGAAGGGATACTCGGTGCTTCTTGGTTCCGGTCATGTGGAGAAATTCATCGAGCACGAGCTCCTGTATTCACTATCTCCGGAGCACAGAAGAAAGATCACGATAATCCCGGCATCAACCTCCCTCGACGTGTATGCCGCATTGATCGATCTCTCGGATGTATTCATCAGCGGCGACACTGGTCCACTCCACCTGGCAGCCGCCCGAAAGTTTGCCCGAAGTTCGGGCAGAAGCCTCAGGAACACAACCGCCGTTCTCTCCGTTTTCGGCGGCACCCCTTCACGTATTTACGGATACGATTCGAAAGCTCCGGGATTTTTCCCGGCGAACCAGGAAGCGCCTTCGAGGGCTTTCGTAGCGGAGGCCCAATGCAGGAACATCACCTGTATCAACAAAATGGCGAAAACATGCAAAGAGGTTCGTTGTTTCGGGTCTCTCGATCCCGAAGATGTCGTCCTTGAAGTTTCGAAATACGTGGAGACGGCACGGAAGATATTTCATCGGGACCGGGTGCGGATTCTTGTGAAGTAAAGCCCTATATTTGTTGGAACAAATTCTATAAGGTGTGATGGATACTTTTTTGTTCCTGATGATCACTTATTTCCTGGGCTTTCTAACAGCGATCCCGATTGGAGCGACGCAAATCGAAATTGCCAAGCGCTCGCTCAATAATCACCTTCGTGCAGCCTACATGGTCGCGTTCGGATCCGTGAGCTCCGATATGATGTACGGGGCGATCGCTCTTTTTGGCGTCGCACCTTTTCTAAAGAACCAGACTGTCGTAGCAATCTTCGGGTTGGTCGCGACGGCCATCCTGTGGCTGCTGGCCTTCTTCACTTTCCGCGACGGCACGAAGGCAAATATGCTGGAGCTCAGTCACGCAACCCTGAAAAGCAAGAAGCTGTCTTACGTCACCGGATTTTCGCTGGCAGTAACAAACCCGATGATGATAGTGTGGTTCTTTAGAAAAGG
>JAJYGB010000188.1 GCA_021785235.1 Bacteroidota bacterium | reverse complement strand
CCGATCTTGGCGCTGTCACAAACCGTGATTACATAGTCGAAGGATTCGGAGACAAACTTTGCGACGTTCTTGGTTCTATTTCCCGAGATGTCGATTCCTTTTTCCTTCATTACCCGCACCGCCAGCGGATGGATTCTGGCGGCCGGCTGCGTTCCGGCGGAATAGACCTCCAGTTTGTCGTCGAAAGATTTCAGGAACCCTTCCGCCATCTGGCTACGGCAGGAGTTTCCCGTACAAAGCACAAGGATGCGTTTCTTCATAACTGTCATATGGTGTTCCTGATCAGTAAATGAAATTGAATAGATAACCGACTGAAACAATTCCGGCGGCGACGACGCCGACGAAGATCGCTATCAGCTGAATCTTCAGGACTTTTCGGAGTATGATCGTCTCTGGAAATGAAAGCCCTATTACCGACATCATGAAGGCCAGCGCCGTTCCGAGCGACGCTCCCTTTTGCAGAAGCGCCTGCACTATCGGGATGATCCCCGCGGCATTCGAATAGAGAGGCACCCCGATGAGCACCGACGCGGGCACCGCCCACCAGGCGGATTTACCCATCAGGCTCGCCATGAAATTCTCCGGGACGTAGCCGTGGATCCCGGCGCCAACCGCGATCCCCACAAGCACATAAGTCCAAACCCGCCCGACAATATCTCTCACCGCGGTGAAACCGTACTCGATCCTGTCATCAAAAGTCATCTGGCGGCGTACTTCAACATCGGAACCCTTCAGTGTGTACACCCACTCCTCGACAAACCTTTCGACCTTCAGTCTGCCGATGATGTAGCCTGAAGTGATCGCGATGAAGAGCCCGGCCGATATGTATATCAGCGCGGTTTGCCATCCGAAAAGACCGAGCAAAAGAACGACTGCAATCTCATTTATCATCGGTGCCGCGACCAGGAAGGAGAAGGTTGCCCCCAACGGGACTCCTGCCTCCACGAAGCCGATGAAAAGCGGAACCGCCGAGCAGGAGCAGAAGGGCGTGACGATGCCGAGCATGCTTGCCATCACGTTCCCGATAAGCGGAGATCTCTTCCCGAGAAGCCGGCGTGTTCGCTCGGGCGAAAAGTAACTTCGGATAATTCCGATACCGAACACGACCATTAATAGAAGAAGGAGGACTTTGGGAGCTTCGAAGGCGAAGAAGTGGACCGCGTCCGTCAAACGTTTCCCCTTCTCAAGTGGGAACAGGGCGAGCAGAAGATCCACGGATGGCGCGAGAAAAACATAAGCAGTCACGCAAGCCGCGACAAAGAGAGAAGCCCGCCGGCGAAGTCTCCAATTACGCATCAGGCTCGCTCTACGTTCGCGAGGATGAGCGACTTAATCTCCTCGATCTTCGGGACGTAACCCGCCGACACAACCTTCCCGTTAATTACAAAACCGGGCGTGTACATGATTCCATACGACGCGATCTCCTTGAAATCACGAACCTCGAGAAATTCAGCCTTTATGTCAAGCTCCTCCGCCGCTTCGATGGCGCGGCGCTCCAGTGTCTTGCAGTTTGGACAGCCCGATCCAAGAATTTTGATAATCATTTTCAGCCCTTTGATTGCAATTTGAATATTACTTTTCGAATCCAGTGCCGGAATAAACTCAAACCCGGCAGATCTTGTTCCTGTCCACTTTTCGCACGAACTCGGTGTCCGAGCGGACCGATTCATCGTCATGCAGGGACAACTTCAGAAGACCCATGACTGAACGGACAAACGGGCTTTCAGACTTCGAATTGATGCCGTAATTCACCCATTTCCCTTCTTTCGTATGCGTGATGAGCCCGGCATCGTGCAAAATTGAAAGATGCTTTGAAACGGTCGAGTTCGAAAGATTCAGGACCTCCCTCACCTCACAAACGCAAAGATCTCTTTCTTCGAGCATTTTAACAATGCGAATCCGGTTCGAATCGCCGAGCGCGCGGAACACTTTAACTACCTGCCTGTCCATATTTTCATTCCCTCATTTCGTCAACTAACGAAATATAAATTTCTCAGGGTCAAAAGTCAATTGATGGACCGACTGAACATATCAGTACATGGCTGCCGAACCGCTTAGAATCTCGTAAATTGATTTTCAAGCCCCCCGCGGTTATATTTTTTGCCGGAACGTCAAGGTCTCTGCGGCGCAAGCGGATGCGGAGCTTTGTCGCATAGTAATCAACAACCAACCCCGGCAGAGAAAGATACCGTCGGGACAACTTTGTGCGAGAGGAAACTTTCCTAAGATGCCAATAATGAGCAGAATGCGGGACAATATGCCCGCGATCTTGATAGGCCTTGCGGTCCTTTTCATACTGATGATCGTCTTCGAGTGGGGCATGGACATAACCGGCCGCCAGGGGAACCAGTACACGGGCAACATCGTCGGCAAGGTCAACGGGCAGGAAATAACTTATCAGGAATTCGAGAAGGACCTTCAGAATTCCGTCGATCAATACAAGACCTCCACTAAACAGGACCCCGATGACAAGACGATGGGAGAGCTTCGCGACCAGGTCTGGCAGGGACTTGTCAATCAGATATTGGTGGACCAGGCGGCACGCAGGCTCGGAATATTCGTCACCGACCAGGAGATTGTCAACTGGGTTACTCAGAATCCGGAGTCGCTACCGGACGCGATCAAAAGGAATTTCGAAGACTCCACCGGGCAGATTAACCGCCAAATCCTGCAGGAGGCTCTGGCTTCCAACCGCCCGGAAGTACAGCAGTTTTGGCAGAATGTGCAGACTTACCTGAAGGAGCAGCGCCTCCAGGAGAAGCTCGCCGGCAGACTTTACGCGGCGATAAGAATCCCTGAGGAAGAAATCAAGATGCAGTACACCCGGCAAAACGAAAAGCTAAACGCCGGATACGTCCAATTCCCGCCCGCGATTCTCTTCCCGGATTCGACGATACAGGTCTCCGAGTCGGAAATGCGCGACTACTATTCTTCTCACCAGGACGATTTCCGAACGCAGGCCACCAGGACACTCAAGTTCGTGTTGTTCCCGATGGCCCCTTCTTCGGCGGATTCAGCGGAAGTGATGAGTGAAATGGGACGCGTCGATACTCTCGCGAAGGACGGGACCAACTTCCTCGATCTGGTACAGGAATACTCCGAAACCCCTTACAGCGACAAGTTTGTGAGTCACGGCCAGCTTGATCCGGCGGTAGAGACGGAAGCCTTCAGCGCGAAGAAAGGCGAAGTAGTCGGGCCATTCCTCGCCTCGGATGGCTACCACCTTATCAAGATAATGGACCAGCAAAGCGGTAAGAACGAGTACGTCCACGCAGCTCACATACTCATCCCGGTAAATCCGGGTCCCGATTCGACTTCAGCATATCGGCTCGCCGACAAGATACTAAAGGAAGCGAGATCGGGGACGAACTTCGCAGCTTTGGCGATGGAATACTCACAGGATCCCGGATCCGCGAGGAACGGCGGCGATCTCGGATGGTTTGGAAAGGGTGCGATGGTGAAGCCGTTCCAAGACGCGGCTTTCCGGGGAAACGTCGGTCAAGTCGTCGGACCTGTGAGGACGCAGTTCGGTCTGCACATAATTAAGATTCTCGGAAAAGACTCCCGCGAACTTAAGATCGCCGACATCAAGATGAGCATAAAGACTTCACAGCAGACAAAGGACGATCTGAAGCAGCATGCGGAAGATTTCATCTACATCGCCAAGCAGGACGGCTTTGCGACTGCGGCAAATACGATAAGAGCCCAGGTGCGCCAGACCCCTCCATTCCCGAAGGGCGATTTCATCCCCTCCATCGGGAGCAACAAGGCCCTGGCTGATTGGGCGTTTGACGGATCGCTCGGCGACATAAGCGAGATGACAACTCTCCCGCAGGGATATGCTGTTTTCATGATCAGCGAAATCAAAGACGCCGCGGTCACGCCTTTCGAGAAAGTGTCGCCCCAGATAAAATCCACGATCGTGAGGCAGAAGCAGTTTGAGAAGGCCCTTGCCTACGCCAATCAGCTGAAGCAGAAACTTCCGGCCGGAGACAGCCTCAAAGCACTGCCGCAGCTCGACTCGAGGCTCCAGTACGCAGTGACCGGGCCGTTCGCGCTTACCGGATACGTTCCCGGAGTCGGCAGAGATTACTCGTTCATGGCGGAAGCGACGAGGCTGAACGTCGGTCAGATTTCGCCGGCAGTCAAAGGAGGGACGGGTGTCTACGTCATACAGCTTTTGAGCAAGACACCGTTCGACAGCATCAGTTTCAAGATCCAGCGGATGACCATCATGCAGCAGCTGATGCAGAGACAGAGGTCAAGCATCGTCAACGACTGGCTCCAGAATCTGAAGCAGACGGCCTCGATCGAAGACAACCGGTCGAAGATTTTCAGACAGGAATAGTTTTTAATCCCGCCTTAACGGGTGGGACGTGAATAACGCCAGCTTCATGAAGACTGCGGCACAAGGGAGACAGACTTCCGAACTGCCGCAGTTTTTTTGTCGCTTATTATTATGTCCTGGTGGCGCGCTTCACTCGCTTAGGGCCGGGCCGCGCGGACAGAACCGCCGACACCCGCGGGGCATCGTTGGGTTATTCAGCAGATGGGCTTGGGGGGAAATTTACCGAAGTATGGTCTTGTCGCGCGTCGCGCCAACCGACACCCATTTTACCGGGGCCTCGAGATACCGCTCGATGTACTCGATGTACGACCTGCAGTTCGGGGGGAGATCGGAGTACGACTTCGCCTCGGCGATCCCCGCCTTCCATCCCGGCATTGTCTCATAGACAGGCTCAATGTCCTCAATCGTGCAGAGGTCAAGCGGGAACGACTTGAGAGCCTTCTCTTTGTACTTGTAGCCGACGCACACCTTAATCTCGTCGAAGCCGTCAAGGACGTCGAGCTTTGTCAGCGCAACTTCCCCGATACCGTTAATCATCACGGAATATTTCAGGCTGAACAGGTCGAGCCAGCCGCACCTGCGCGGCCTGCCGGTCGTCGCTCCGTACTCGCCTCCCACCTTTCTCAGTCTTTCCCCGGTTTCATTGATCTGTTCAGTCGGAAAAGGTCCGTTGCCGACCATTGTCGTATATGCCTTCGCGACGCCTGCGACTGTATCGACGGCTGTAGGTGGAACCCCCAGACCCGTGCACGCCCCGCCGCTTGTCGGGTTGGACGACGTCACGTAAGGATACGTCCCAAAATCTA
>JAJYGB010000568.1 GCA_021785235.1 Bacteroidota bacterium | reverse complement strand
ATGTGCTCGTAGCAACCGACGTGGCCGCGCGAGGTCTTCACGTTGAAGGGATAAGTCACGTGGTCAACTTCACTCTTCCGGAGAACCCTGAAGATTACGTCCACAGAATAGGTAGGACGGGCAGAGCTGGGGCGGAGGGGACGTCGATAAGTTTCGCGACCGAGACAGATGCGTATTCTCTTCCCGCGATAAAGGAATATCTCGGTGAAGATATCCCTTCGACCTATCCGGAAGACGATCTTCTCACGCCACTTCCTGAACCTAAGTTTCCTCTTCCTCAGAAGTCACGCCAGAGGCGAAGATATCCGAGAAACGGAGGTCATGGCTCGCACGGCCATGGCGGAGGGCATCAGGAAAGAAGGCCGAACCAGGGTCAGTAGTCTCTTAAAGGCCGGACGAGAGTCCGGCCTTTTTCCAACTCCCGCCTGATCTTTCGGATCCGCCCGCTCCGCACGTTGTTATGAATTAAACGACGGGATCGTTAAAATATTTCAATGAAACTTTCCCCGATTTACCGAGGTGGGGTTTGAACTTGTAGGATTTTTTAAGTTTGCATGAGATTGAAAGCACAATTCTTTCCGTTAGTAATTCCGCTGACGCGAAATTCTACCATCTCGCTATTCCGGCGGATGGGCCATTTGGCAAAACAGTTCATCATTATGACATTGTACCATAATGGAGCTTCACTTAGACGAAGTCTCTTTGTGGTTGAGGAAGAACATTTGAAACAAAACCCAGGAGGAGAAATGCACCGGATTCCCCGATCCAGTGGAGGTTATGCCTTGAATCCCGAAAGGCAATTCCGTCTTCGCGAGATTTTTGCAGTGTCAGTTCTATTGATGTTGCTGACTGCCTTATTGCCGGTGCCTGGCGCTCGCGCGGCTGTGAAAGAGTCGGCGAGCCATGAAACCGTATTGCGATCCACTTTAGAGAATGGGCTCCGGGTGATAGTCGTAAGAAACACTCTCGCTCCCGTCGTGACCACGGAGATAAATTACCTGGTCGGTTCTGACGAAGCCCCCGCGGGATTCCCCGGAACGGCACACGCCATGGAACATATGATGTTCCGCGGAAGCCCGGGCCTCTCCGCAAACCAGCTCGCGGATGTGACTGCGGCGATGGGCGGCGACTTCGACGCTGACACGCAGCAGATGGTCACTCAGTTCTTCTTTACCATTCCGGCCGAAGACCTTGACGTGGCGCTCCACATCGAATCGATTAGGATGAGAAGCGTTTTGTGCACCGACAGCCTGTGGGACAAAGAGCGGGGAGCGATCGAGCAGGAAGTGGCCTCGGATCTTTCCAATCCGGAGTACGTGTTCTACACGAAACTTCTATCCGCCATGTTCAAAGGAACGCCGTACGCTCACGACGCGCTCGGCACACGCCCTTCCTTCAACAAGACGAGCGGAACCATGCTCCATGATTTTCACAATACTTGGTACGCTCCGAACAACGCTATCCTCATAATCGTAGGAGATGTTGTCCCTGAGAAAGCGCTCGCGGAAGTGAAGAAACTCTTTGGGCCAATTCCTTCTCGTTCCCTTCCGAAGAGACCGGATTTCGTTCTTAATCCGGTTAAAACCGACACCATGCATCTGCAAACAGATCTTCCGTATGGTCTCGCCGTCATCTCTTACAGAATGCCAGGAACAAACAGCCCGGACTACGCGGCAGCTGAGATACTTTCCGATGTTCTCAGCAGCCAGAGAGGAAGCCTGTATTCCCTTGTGCCGCAAGGAAAAGCCCTCTATGCCGGTTTTGAATACGCTCCGCTGACAAAGTCGGGACTTGGTTTTGCGCTCGCGGCTTTCCCTAAAGGATATGATTCCGCGAAGCTGATGACCGAGATAAACGACACGCTCGCCGAGGAGCTTAGGAGTGGAGTTCCGGCGAATCTTGTAGATGCCGCCAAGCGGCACGAAATTTCTGAAGCCGAATTCCAGAAGAATTCGATTTCCGGACTTGCCCAGGCCTGGTCAGATGCCGTGGCCATCGAGCATCGTAATTCTCCCAACGACGACCTGAAGATGATGGAAAAGGTAACGGTGCAGGACGTCAATCGTGTCGCAAGGGAATATCTCAATCCCGAACATGCCATATTCGCTATACTGACTCCTCAGGCATCTGGCAAGCCTATTACCTCGAAAGGTTTCGGCGGAGCGGAGTCTTTCACGCCGACGCACACTACACCAGTTAAGCTTCCCGCATGGGCGAACAGAGCGATCAGGGAACCTTCCGTCCCTCGTCCCACAACGAATCCGAGTGTCACCACGTTGCCCAACGGCATCAGGCTGATTGTACAGCCCGAATCGATCAGCAATACCGTTACCGTCATTGGGCAGGTAAAGAACAACCCGCAGCTTGAGCAGCCTCGCGGTCAGGATGGGGTGTCCGGTGTCCTCGATCAGCTGTTCAGTTTCGGTACCACGTCCCTTAACCGTGTGGAGTATCAGAAGGCTCTGGACGATATCGGCGCCGACGAATCCGCAGGCACGAGCTTCTCGGTTCGGATACTCAAGTCGAATTTCAAGAAGGGCGTGGAACTCCTAGCCGATAATGAGCTGCATCCGGCGCTTCCTGAAATGGCGTTTCAAATCGTCAGGCAGCAGACTGCAGCCACTGTCGCGGGTCAGATAGAGAGTCCCGATTACCTTACAAGACGAGCCATGAACAAGGCTCTCCTTCCGAAAGGCGATCCCGTCCTAAGGAAGGCGACTCCTGCAACAGTCGACTCGCTTACGCTGCAGGATGTCAAGGATTATTACAAAAAAGTCTTCCGCCCCGATATGACAACGATAGTAGGAATAGGGAATATAGATCCGGCGACCGCGAAGAAAGTGATCTGGACATACTTCAAAGACTGGAAAGCGTCAGGTCAGAAACCGCAAACGGAACTGGCCGCTGTTCCGCTAAACAAGCCTTCTGTGGCGCAAGTGCCAGACGCGAGCCGCGTTCAGGATGTTGTCTATCTTTCGGAAGAGCTCGGCATCACGCGATCTAACCCTGATTACTACGCCTTGCAGTTGGGTAACCACGTGCTCGGCGGTGCTTTCTACGCGACAAGATTCTACCGTGACCTCAGGGAAAACAAGGGGCTTGTCTACTACGTCGGCGGCAATCTTGACGTGTACAAGACCCGTGGACGGTATGACGTTGTCTATGGCTGCGACCCCGATAACGTGTCCAAGGCGCGAACCATAATCATACGTGACCTGAAACAAATGCAGGAGACCGAAGTCAGTCAGAAGGAGCTGACACAGGCAAGGGCACTGCTCCTGCGGGAGATACCTCTTTCCGAATCAAGTGAGAACAGTATCGCCTACGGACTCATCGGCAGGGCGGTTGAAGGACTCCCCCTTGATGAGCCCATATTGGCTGCGCGCCGTTATATGAAGCTGACTGCGAAAGATGTCGAAGCCGCTTTCGCAAAGTGGATTCGCCCCGGCGACTTTGTGGAGGTCACCGAAGGGCCGGCGCCCAAATAGCGCGAGGGTTGGCAGTTGGCCGTCGTTTTAAAACGATGGCCAACTGATTTGCTACTAGTTCTGTGGGGGCATAAATTCAACAGGAATCTGGATACTTGAGAGTTCCGAGTGCGCAACAAATAGGGCGAAGGCGGGAAACCAATGACGGGCAAATCAATCCTACCGACTGAGCGAATTGAGAGAAGTATTCTCCTCATCCGAGGCAAGAAGGTCATGATCGATGCTGGTTTGGCCACCTTGTTCGGCGTCACGACAAAAAGGCTGAAAGAACAGGTTAGGAGAAACCCTGACAGACTCCCACCGGATTTCGTGTTCGAGTTGACACCCGAAGAGACTTCAGAGGTGGTCGCAAATTGCGACCACCTTGAGCGTCTGAAATTCTCGCCGTATATGCCTTTTGCATTTACAAAGTGCGGTGCTTTGATGCTCGCCAATGTCCTGAACAGCCCGCGCGCAATCCAAGCCAGTCTTCAAATCGTGCGCACATATGTGCGTTTGCGTGAACTTCTCTCTTCAAATCCTGAACTCGCCCGCAGGATAGACGCTCTGGAGGAGAAGTACGGCAGACAGTTCAAGGTTGTGTTCGACGCGATTCGCCAGTTATTCGAACCGCCCCGAAAGCCTAAGAACCCGATCGATTTCAGAGTCAGGGAGAAACGAAGCGGATATCGGCGAAGGATGGGGAATTGAACTTGCCGGAAAATTCATGACAGTGAGCGATCAACGATGAGTAAGCCGATACCCCCAATTCTCCAACGTAAGTTCCGTCTGCACTCGTGGGAGGTCGATCGAAAAGGGATCGCGAGGCCCGATATTCTGTTTTCCATTCTTCTCGACAGCGCCTGGGCACATGCAAACAACTCGAAGTTCAGTTACGATTCTCTCAAAGAAGAGGGGCAACTCTGGGTCCTTTCGCGCTTCCTCGCGGTCATTCAGGGATTGCCGAAATGGGATGATGAGATTACGGTCGAAACCTGGAGCAAAGGGACGGACAAACTTTTCGGTCTCAGAGATTTTAGTGTATTTTCAGAGACCGGTGAGAAGCTCGTCTCGGCGACATCGGCGTGGCTCGTGATAGACAGAAAGACTTCGCGCATTCAAAGGATCAATCTGGAGAGCGGCGATTTTCCTGTCCAACTCGACAAACATGCGATCGACATCAAACTTGAAAAGATCGAGCAACGCGAAGCGGTCAGAACCGGCTTTGAACACGTCGTCACGTACAGGGATATCGATGTTAACAATCATGTCAATTCCTCGAGATACCTGGCATGGATTCTCGACAGCTTTCCGAAGTCCGTGATCGAAGAAAAGAGTCTCAGATCTTTCGATGTCAATTTTCTTGCCGAGGCCCAGTCGGGCGACAAAGTATATGTAAATTCCGCAGCCGATCCGGATTACCGGTACTGCGAAGTGGTCCGTGAAAGGGACAGCGTGGAATTATGCAGGGCGAAGGTGGTATGGGAGTGAGATCGTAACAGATATAGTCTGCACCTTTCCGGATAATCTCGCTTCCGTCGGAACCGGCGCTGCGCAGTGAATCGCGGCGTGTTCTATTCAGCACTCGGCTGAGTTACGGCTCCCATGAACATGATGGTGTTGTTGTGGTTTTCCTTGATAAGGAAGATGAACGGACGATCTGCATCGAAAGAGGGCGGTAGGGGCATTG
>JAJYGB010000608.1 GCA_021785235.1 Bacteroidota bacterium | reverse complement strand
CCGATGTAACCGGCGCCGCCAGGCAGTGTCGCATTCCGAGGCCGCTCCGGAGAGTCGCGTTCACATAAGAATCGCCGACTATTTTTGCCCCCCAGCAAAGAGCGGTCACGAGTGACGCTTCATAAGAGAACCCGGAAACTACCGCGAATAGGAGGGACCAGAATGAGAAATTTAGGAGCAGCTCGCCGAAGTAGGCAGGCTTGTTGAGATTCCACCTGAGCTGCGCCCAGCGGGTGTGCCGGTTCAGGAATCGTTTCAAAGTCCAGGAATGATTAGTCGTGCTGATCACATGGGGTGCCACGACAACCTTGTAACCGTGCTTCCTGTACATTTTTCCCATCATGTAATCTTCGGCCAGATAGTTCCTAAGCTCCCAAATTCCTCCCAACCGATCGAACTGCGATTTTCTGAAGAAGATTGATTTCCCGACCACTATTTCTCTGTCCAGGAAACCGAGGAGGCTGACGTTTCCTATGACGAAGGAATTAAGATGCAGATTCTCAAGCAGCGCGCCGACACTGTCACCGCCGACACCTTTGATAAGATTTGTGACCAACCCAACCCGGTTGTCGTTGAAATACTTTATGTTGTCCCTCAAGTAGTTCTCGTTGACCATGACGTTGCTGTCGCTGATTACCATATAGTCGTGGTTTGCGTGCGGCATCATGCCGTAAAGGTTGTTGATCTTCGGGTTGTAACCGAGCGTGCGGTCGCTCACTATACATGTGATGTTCTTGTCCGGGAATTCGTGCGTCAATTGTTCGGCAAGTTCTATCGCGGGATCGTCCGGCGACTGGATACCGATGACGATTTCATAGTCGGGATAATCCTGATTGATGAAGGAAAGGAGGTTCTCATATAAGTTGCCGTCAACTCCGTTAACAGGCTTCAGGATTGAAATAGGCGGGAGAAATTCGTTGCTCCCGGTGCAATCCGGGCGCTTCCTCCGTGTCGAGAGAACTTTGAGGGTAGTCGCGAGAAGGGTTATCAAGTAATAGGCTAACCCGACACCGATTATCAATCCGAAGAATTCCATCATAAGCAACCTTTCCTTTTTCCTACGTAATAAGCTAAATGAATGTTAATCGCGTGTGACCCCGGCGTGAAATTACGCTTACGTTTTGAAGCTTCGAGATAAGTTCGTTTGCGGCTTTTGTGACGGTTTATGTGCCCGCCTGGGAGTGGGCTATCTTGAAGTTGAAAAACAGAACACGTGCCGACTTTCGGCATCCCGCTTATCCGATTTTCGTATTAATGTGCGGGAGATAACACAGAGCAATGCAAGATTACCGCGGATCGGATTATTATTAATGAATAATCCGCGAGAATCCCTGCTTTTTCCCTATGATCCGCGTGCAAGTATTGGACGCTAGATCCAACCGCATACCTGCAGGCCGATCTGTTTCCATCGAAGGTAGCCCACCGCCCCCGCCTGCCGAAATTTGCACATTTCCGAATATTGTGCATATCTTTAATTGGTGGCAGTAGAGTTCGGAATGCCGGAATGAAGTTCTGTAAGCCGCGCTGGGATAATAAAGTGCGCTTCAGCCTGTACTGAAGCTGCGTGTGTTCGGAATTTGGACGACAAGTGGCTAAAGAAGTCGTGTTGCCGAAAGGAACTCAGTCTTTGCAGAGATGTTCTGTTGCCAGAAACTTCAGAAGGAGAGCATGAAGGACGCGGACAATAAGGCCGGGGTTTCAAAATCGCCGACAGTGAAGGCTTGGTTTGATACAATCGCGGTTAACTTTCCCCCCGGTGAGCTTCATCTTTTCAGCAAAGACCTGAGATATTTATCCATCAGTCGCGGCAAGCAGAAGAAGCGTGCGGGAACCGGGCGTTTCCCCGTGAATAAATCCGTGTTTGATATCGTCGACAAAGAGCTTGCTGCCTTGATCACGAGTAATCTTGACAGGGTGCTCCACGGAGAGACGGTTTCATTCGAAGCGGAGCACAAGGGGAGCAGGTACATCTCTCACGCAATTCCGATGCGCGATCCATCCACTGGGGAGATGTATGTCCTCCTTCACTCCACTGACGTGACCGACTTGAAGGATATCGAGCACAATCCTCCCTCTTACGGAATTGGGATGGGAGGGAGGAAATCGGGCGGGACATCCAACGCGCCCGCATTTCCCGATGACCGGGGCGACTTATTTTTCGATCTTATCCCGGCTCCGATGTTCTTCACAGACGTCGGGGGGAAAATGGTCGGAGCCAATAAAGCACTCAGTGTTTTGACCGGATACTCCCGCGGCGAAATGCGGAAGCTGACCATTTTCGATCTGGACCCCGGATATTCGCGAGATGCCTGGGGGGAAAACCTTGGCGAAATGAGAAGGTTGGGACGGTTCCGCAGGACAGCGGCCGTAAGGCGTAAGGACGGACATCTCCTAAATGGCGAATTAGATTTCACTCCCGTGGGAGGAGAATCACGTCCGCTGGTTCATGCGAGATTCGGAGAAACGGGTGACCATTCTGAATCGGAAGACTTCTGGCAGAGTGAAGAGAAGTTTCGGCTCATCTCAGAAAACGTCCCGGACCTGATCGCCGTGCTGGATGTCAAAGGAAGACACGTTTACGTGAACCCGTCCTACAAGAGCATTATCAGTAATCCTGATTCTCTGCTGGGAAAGGAAGTGCTGGATATAGTCCATCCGGACGACAGGGAAAAAGTGAAAACCATCCTGAAGGATGGGTTGGAGACGGGGCTTGAGCAGCGAATTGAATTCAGGTTGATGGCGCCGGACGGCGGCATCCGGTTTGTCGAAGCGCGGGGGAAGGCGGTTCATGACGCACAAGGTAAGCTTAGAAATGCCGTAATTGTCAGCAGGGATGTCACCGAGAAGAAAACGGTGGAAGAGCAGTATTTCAGGAACCAGAGGATAGAGAGCCTCGGTACTCTTGCCGGCGGGATATCTCACGACCTCAACAACGTCCTGACTCCTGTGATCCTCGGTGTCGAAGCGCTGAAGAGGATTCAGATGGACGAGAGGGGCCTTGCGATACTCAAGAGCATCAGCGGGAGTCTGAGCAGGGGGCGGGATATTGTTAAGCAGGTCCTTACCTTTGCCCGGGGCGTGGAAGGGGGAATGATGCTGATCCAGCCGCGCCACATCGTCAAAGAAGCAGTTGTTCTCATGAAGGAGACTTTCCCGAAATCGATGGCAATCGTTGAGAACATACCAAAGGCGCTCTGGTTGGTCAATGGGGACGCCACGCGCCTTAACCAGATGTTGATGAACCTTGGCGTGAACGCGAGGGACGCCATGCCCGATGGAGGTATTCTCTATATCTCCGCAGAAAATATCATGATCGACGAGCAGTTCGCGGTGATGAAGCCAGGCGCTAAACCCGGTCCCTATGTCCTCGTAATTGTCCAGGATACCGGTATCGGAATGTCACGAGAAGTGAAGGAACGGATATTTGAACCCTTCTTCACGACCAAAGAAACGGGTAGGGGCACGGGCCTGGGGCTGTCCATCGTACATACAATCGTGAAGAGCCATGGAGGGTTTGTCACCGTCGAGAGTGAACCCGGTAAGAGTACCACATTTAAAGTTTACCTCCCCGCCGTCGAAGTCGAAGAGATGGAGAAGTATGGCGAGACTGATATGAAGCTCCTCTCGGGGCACGGCGAGCTCCTCATGGTGGTTGACGACGAGGTCTCGGTGTGCCAGATAACGAGACAGACTCTGGAGGCCTTCGGTTTCTGCGTGGTCACCGCCACGGACGGGACCGAAGCCGTCGCCATTTTCGCCGAGAGGAAAAATGAAGTTTCTCTTGTTGTGATGGACATCGCGATGCCTATCATGGACGGCCCGCGCACCATACGAGCGCTCCGCAAACTCAATCCGAAAGTGAAAATCATTGCGTCGAGCGGAATAGTGGCTGAAGACCATCTCAATCTCGAAGACGCTGCCGCACCGAATGCTTTTCTTCCAAAACCATATACGGCTGAGAAGTTGCTCCATGTGATACATACGGTTCTGGGAATCCCCTGACATCCGTGGCTTGACAGCTTGAAAGAAGACCGCCCTTACACCGGCATGGATCGATGCGGCGCGGCTGACGTTCTCGGATGACCTGCGTAATATACCAGCCTCCTTTTTTGGCGTAAACCCCAATTAGACTTCAAATCCATTCTCAAATTGCTTCATTGCCCAAAACCCTGTCCAACCCGCCTTGATGAGTAACTGTGCGTTACGTGTTTGTAACGCCACCCAGTCCTAACATGGCTACAATCCCCCTTTTTTGCATATTTTCTACGATTTAGTAATGGCACGCGTGTTGATACTTATATGGGTGACCATGAAAAAGATGATTTCAAAAGAGTTTTCAAAGAGTTCGGAACCAAGAGGTTCTGAACCGAACAAATCAAACAGCAAAGCATCGAACAGGAGGAGTGTCATGAAAAAATTAATGTTAACAATCGCGATGGTTCTTGGAACCGTTGGAATGTCGTTTGCGCAGAACACTGCGAATACTTCAGTAAATCTAGATGCCACCGTAATACAGGGGATTTCCATTTCAGCGATAGGATCGCTTAGTTTCGGGACAATAGTCGCAGGAACGACGCCTGCAGCCCTCAGTGCTCAGACCAACGCAAGCGCCCCGGAATTTACGGTTGCGGGCGATGGAGGAAAACTATTCACTGTGACTTTTGCGAACACCACTCTTAGCGGTCCGGGAGCCGCTATCACATTTACGCCGAGTGTTTATGGCTCAAGCAACTCTGCCAACCAGGCTACATCCGCTTCTATCCTCACCGGCGGGACGGCAAACTTGAGCGGTACGACTGGCTCGACCGGCAACTACTACTTCTGGCTCGGCGGCGCGCTTTCAGCTCTACCGGTCAATCAGGTCCCGGGCACCTACACGGGCAGCTGGACGCTTACAGTAACCTACTAGGATTTCGCTTTACCCCCTCCTGTACTAGATAGCGAAAGAGGCTTGGCACGGCTAGCGTGCCGAGCTTTTTTTTGCCCCTGCTCCGGTAGCGCTTGTTCCCTATTCATCAAACAGATGGGTCTACACCGCTCCCCGAAACCTCTCATCGGGGTTCATTTTTGACTTCTGAGCTTTGAGTTTTGACCTTGAAAGGAGTACGCCCAGTCCCGACTGAGTCGGGATGCTCTATCCAATTGGGCCTTACACTTTG
>JAJYGB010000612.1:3997-5168 GCA_021785235.1 Bacteroidota bacterium | reverse complement strand
CCTGTCAAGTCTGCTATACTCCCCGGGATTACCAGAGTCACTATCATGGAACTGGCGAAGGAAGCAGGCATCGAAGTAAGAGAAGAAACCATGCTTCGCGAGATACTCTATCTCGCCGACGAAGTGTTCTTTGCCGGAACGGCCGCCGAAATTACCCCGATAAGGTCCGTCGATAAAATAAAAGTGGGCACAGGAAAACCGGGGCCCGTTACTCGCGAGATGCAGAAACGGTTCTTCAAAGTAGTGAAGGACGGAGAAGACAAGCACGATTGGCTTACTTTCGTTTATGACTAACTCTGCGGGCGATGGCACAGGAGATACTGGGTCAAAATAGCTTATGGTCTAACTTCTTCAGGAAGAGGTCGGAAGAAGATAACTCGCTCGAGGCTCTGCTGGCGAGCGTTCCCACCGCTTCCCAACTGACGGCCAGGGAACTTCGTAAGCTGGCGGCCATAGTTCACAAAAGGGAATACACGTCCAACGAATTTGTTTTTAGTCAGGGAGATCCGGGACTCGGCATGTACGTGGTCCAGGATGGCCAGGTAGAGATAATGTTTACCGACCAGGCTGGTGTTCAGAAGACGCTGGCTGTTCTCAAGACAGGCGATTTTTTTGGGGAGCTGTCTCTCCTCGATGAATCCCCACGAAGCGCATCTGCTATCGCCAAAGGACATTCCCGCATCATAGGATTTTTCAGGCCTGATCTTATAGATCTCCTCAACCGTTCTCCGAAATCCGGTACGAAGATTCTCTTCAAACTCGGCGAGGTAATCGGGACGCGTCTGAGGATAACGAATGAGCAACTCGGTAACGCGAGCGCCAATCTCGAAAGGTTAGAGAAAAACGTAGGGGGAAAAGAAGATGTCGACCGTTAGTCTAAAAAAGATCCTTGTGCCGCAGGATTTCTCAGAATATTCCCTTCATGCGCTGAAGTATGCCGTGACTTTCGCGGAGCTCTTCAAATCGGAGCTGATTGTCCTTCACATCGTCGAACCGATAGTCTATCCTGCCGATTTCAGCTTCGGGCAGGTAAGCATTCCGGCAATGGAAGAAGAAATCAGGAAACATAGCGAGGAGCAGCTGACCGAACTCGTCGCGAGAGAAATTCCAACCGGTATCAAGGCCACTCCAATCATCAGAATTGGCAAACCATTCATCGAAATCGTCGAAG
>JAJYGB010000612.1:0-3987 GCA_021785235.1 Bacteroidota bacterium | reverse complement strand
TGAAAAACCAGACCTCATAGTCATTTCTTCGCATGGCAGAACAGGCATGGATCATGTTCTCTTTGGAAGCACCGCAGATAAGGTGGTGAGGAAGGCTCCTTGCCCGGTGCTTACCATCCGTCCCCACGAGCACGAATTCGTCGTCCCCTGAGGGAACAACTTTCGCTCTGAAGGTTGTTAGTTGTGTACAACGGGCAGGTTACCCGAAACGCACCTTGCGCACCTGCTAATTGATGGATGTACACAACGAGGAGGATGAATGAAACGCCGCTTCATAATTGTCACCATAATCACCGCTACATCGTTCCTGAACGGTTGCGCGTTCGTCGGAGGGACGAAAGTGTATACGAATCCTGATTACGCGCCCGGGGATATTGAATATCTGCAAGTCAAAATGCCTTCTTTGCCTGAATTGCCGGCTACGGACTGGCTTAACGCTTCTCCCGACATAGTAGACAGCCTTCGAGGGAAGGTTGTACTGGTGGATTTCTGGGATTATACATGCGTCAACTGTATCAGGACACTTCCATACCTGAAAGAATGGTACAAGCGTTACGCGAAAGACGGCCTCGTCATCATCGGGATACACTCACCTGAATTCCTCTTTGCCCGAAAGCGGGCTAATCTCGAGAAGGCAGTTGAGCAATTCGGCTTGAAGTATCCGATCGTCATGGACAAAAATTTCGCGCTCTGGAGGGAATTCGGCAATCAGTCATGGCCCGAAGAATATCTCTTTAATCGTCGAGGCATTCTTTGCTATGTTCACGTCGGGGAAGGCGAGTACGGAAATTCGGAGCAGATGATCAGGAAGCTACTCCGGAAGGGGAATCACAAACTGAAATTCCCTCCTCTGATGCGGCCTCTTCGACCCACAGACGTACCGGGCGCTGTCTGTTACCTTCCAACCTCTGAGACTTACCTGGGATATAAAAGGGGGCACATCGGCAACAGTCAGGGATACACCGACGACCGCATTGCGGATTATCGTCCGCCGAAGTCCATAAAGAAAAACAGGTTTTATCTGGTAGGAAAGTGGAAAGTCCGGGGTCAATACGCGCGATACGCTGGGGAAGAAGCTGGCGGTAAGATACTTTTGAACTACGCTGCTGCTTCTGTAAATCTCGTGCTGAGATCGGATTTCAAGTCGCTATCTCCTGATGAGAAACGAGGTCCGGTTCGTGTGTATGTCTATCTGGATAGTCTGCCGGTTCCGATAAGGGATCGGCCTGCCGGCATGAGGATGAATAGGTTGGGAAAGACTTTCTTCACGGTGACCAATCCCGGCATGTATGATCTCGTCAAGTGCAGAAAGTATGGCAGGCATATTTTGACGCTTGTCCCCTCATCGGATGCACTTGCGGCATACTCATTTACTTTCGGAACATCGTGCGTCACACGTGGAGGCTGAGGATAGCGTCTCAAATTTCTTCGACGCCTAATTTAACGACCAATGCGTCTGTCGAAATATGTTGTCCTGTTAAAGTCCGTACTTCTTCCGTTTTCGCCAGAGAGTCGCCGGGTCTATCCCGAGCACGTGCGAGGCCTCATCGACAGTAGCGGTTTGCTGAATTACCCTTGAGATATGTTCCTTCTCCAGCTCTTCGAGCGAAACGAGGCGCTTACCCTCAAGCTGCCGGATCTCTTCCGGAAGATGGTGTACCTCTATTTTCTTTCCGTGAGCCAGAAGAACCGAACGCTCTATCACATTCTCCAACTGCCGGATATTACCAGGCCAACGGTAATTGGCCAGTATTCCGAAGGCGTCGGGCCCAATCTCAGGAGGATTCTCCCCGCCGAACTTTTGTATGAAGTGCTTGATGAGAAGTGGAATGTCGTCCGGGCGTTCTCTAAGGGGAGGGAGTTTTATGGTCACGCCGTTTATTCTGTAATACAGGTCATCCCTGAACGTTCCGGATGAGAGGGAAGCTTTTAGATCGCGGTTTGTCGCCGCAATGAATCTGACATCGACCTTCATGGTCTGAGAGTCGCCGACGCGCTCGAATTCCCGCCCTTGCAGGAAGCGAAGCAGCTTGGCCTGCGTCGTGGTCGGGATCTCGGTTATCTCGTCGAGGAAAACCGTCCCAGTATCGGCCATCTCAAACCTCCCTTGTCTGTCTCTGACCGCGCCTGTAAAAGAGCCCTTGACGTGGCCGAATAGTTCACTCTCGAGAAGGCTTTCGGAGAGAGCGGCACAGTTGACGGTAACAAATGGTGCGTCTGCACGAGCGCTCGACTTGTGAATGTACTTCGCGAGGAGTTCTTTTCCCGTTCCGCTCTCTCCTTCAATCAACACGCTGATGTTGGTATCGGCCACCTCTCTCGCGAGGTTGAGAAGGGAAAGCACCTGAGGGTCCGCGGTTATTATCTCTTCTGCCGCCTGGTATTTATGAAGCTCCTCTTTCAGGTCTTTCAGCTGCTTCTGAAGAAGGAAATGGTCATACACTTTCTGGGCGAAGTGCTGGAGTTCCTGAAAATCGAAAGGCTTCTGAAGATAGTCATACGCGCCCTGTTTGATAGCCTGCACGGCAGTATCCACAGATCCGTGAGCAGTCACGATGACAACTATCGTATCGGGCGAATACCTCTTCATGTGGGCGAGGAGTTCAAGGCCGTCCACCGGAAACATCTTAAGGTCGAAGAAAGCAATATCGAAATGTCTCTCGGAGGCGAGCTTTAACGCTTCCTCAGGTTTTGGAGTTGCGGTCACCTCGAGCCCGATGGACTCGAGACAGATTGTTACGGTACGAAGTATATTTTGCTCGTCATCTACGAGAAGGACGTTGGCTTTCATGCGGAAATTGCTCTTTCGTGATACATACGCTTTTTGATGGGAATGGAGAACGTGAACACGCTTCCGGAGCCAACCCTGCTGTCGACCCATATTCTACCGCCATAAAGCTCGACAATCTCCTTAGCTATCGAAAGACCGAGGCCGACCGAGCCGGGCGAAGGGTTGGAGGAGTCCTGGACCTGTACGAATTTGTCGAATACTTTTTCCATCTCGGCAGGTTCTATGCCGCAACCTGTGTCTCTGACGGCAACGATGAGATCTTCTCCGTCGCTCGTGGCATCAACGGTGACACTGCCGCCGGGGTCCGTGAACCTGAGCGCGTTTGTCACAAGGTTTGAAACCACCCAAGAGAGCTGCTGAAAATCGGCGACAAATTCCGGGATCGTGTCGTCCGCGTTTACTACGAGTTGCACGCTCTTATCGGTGAATTGGAGGAGTACAGGCTGAACTGAAAAATCGATCAGCGACTTTGTGTCTATCTTGTCTTCCTTGAGCTGGATCTTTCCTGACTCGAGGCGGGAAAGCTCCAGTAATTCTCGAACGAGCTTAGTCAATCTCTCAGCGTCTTGCTTTGCGGCAACGAGGAGTTCGTGTTGCCTTTTGTTGACATGACCTATGTGTGCGTCTTTCAAAATATCGAGCGTCATGTTAATCGAAGTAAGCGGGGTCCTGAATTCATGCGAGACTCTCGCCATGAAATCCGATTTCATCTTGTCAAGTTCTTTGAACTGGGTCACATCCTGGAGAATGAGTATGACGCCGGCGACCTTGCCCGCCGCGTCCGTTGACGAATTCAATTTTATCCTGAAGTACCTGTCTTCGCCGTTGAAGCGGAGCTGGAAATAAGGTGGGATGTTCACTGAGTTTTCGCCGTCAAGGTAACGCTTTACGTACTTGTTGAGGTCGGTGTTCTTGATGACACTCTGGAACTGCTCTCCAATTGAAGCCTCCTCTGACACGTCGAAAATGTTTTCGGCAAGTTGGTTCATCAATACGATCTTGCCGTCACGGTCCGCAACCACAATTGGATCTGAAATTGTCCCGACGATAGCTTCGGATTTCCGCTTTTCGGAAATGAGCTTCTCGATATTTAGCTCGTCGTATTTCTTAAGACGTTCCGCCATACGATTGAATTCGCGGGCGAGTTCTCCGATCTCGTCGTTGGAGTTGATGGTGGCCCGCACGTCGAGGTAACC
>JAJYGB010000432.1 GCA_021785235.1 Bacteroidota bacterium | reverse complement strand
GATGCGTGGCATATCGTGCCTCATAAACTCGAGAGAGTCCTCGCGTCGATTCAGATAGTTCCGTCGCTTCTCAAGGTTGTGACGGTCGGCGGGGCCGTGACCTCGATTGGGCTTGGTGTAATAGTGATATCAACCCTCCTCATCGGCCGCGTTTACTGCTCGACGGTCTGTCCGCTTGGAGTACTCCAGGATATCATGATCCGCATAGCGCGCAAAGTCAACCGGCGCAAGCGCTTCAGATACTCCAGGGCGCCGCAATGGCTGCACTATTCGATTCTGGTGATAGCGTTAATTCTCGTCCTCTTCGGGAGCAGCATGGTCATCGGCGACCTCCTCGAGCCTTTCAGCAATTACGGCAGGATGGTCAATGCATTCGCGCTGCCCATTGTCATTCTCGCGAACAACTCTGTCGTAAATTTGCTGGCCCATTTTGGAGTGTACTTCCTCTATAATGTTCCTCTTCACCCGGCGGGGGTAGGTGCCCTTTCTATCGGCCTTCTCTTTCTGGTCACACTCGCTTACTTGAGTGCCTCCGAAGGGAGACTGTTCTGCAACACTTTCTGTCCGGCAGGGGCGATATTGAGCCTTCTGTCGAGGGTGTCCCTGTACAAGCTCGTTATCGAGAAGGATGTCTGCAACGATTGCGGTGCGTGCGACAAGGTGTGCAAGGCCGAATGTATAAACAGCGCGACCAAGCAGATAGACTTCAGCGCCTGCGTGGGATGTTTCAACTGTGTCCGCTCCTGTCCGGAAGAGGCGATCGTTTACGAAAGAAGGGCCATTCCGGACCTCAGAGTCTCCGGCGTTGAATATGATCAGGGGAGAAGAAAGTTCTTCAGGAACGTAACAATACCGACGGCCGCTTTTCTGATCGCGCCCGGGTTGGTCAAAGGGGGAAGTGTAATTGCCGGGGAACCCAAGCCGGTCATTCCGCCGGGCTCGCTGAGCATCCATCATTTCACAAGTATCTGCACGGCCTGCCATCTCTGTGTGACTTCCTGTCCAACGGGCGTGCTGCAGCCTTCTTTCCTGGAGTTTGGGCTGTCCGGCATGTTTCAGCCGAAGATGGACTACACCGTCAACTACTGCAACTATGACTGCGTGATCTGTGGAGAAATATGCCCGACAGGCGCGATTGTACCCCTGAGTGTTGACGCGAAAAAACTGGTTCAGATCGGCAAGACGACATTCAAGAAAGATGACTGCGTTGTTGTCTCGAAAAAGAAGGATTGCGCCGCGTGTTCAGAACATTGTCCGACGAAGGCGGTTCACACGATTCCCTATGAGAACGGCCTGTTTCTCCCCGAAGTCGACGACGAGCTTTGCATAGGATGCGGTGCATGTGAACACGCATGTCCGGTGACTCCGAAGAAGGCGATATTCGTAACCGCGAACGACGTCCATCTGACCGCGAAAAAGCCCAAAGTGGAAAAACCCAAAGAGCCCATCCCGGCGGCGACCGGCGATTTCCCGTTCTAGAGGTCTGACCAAAAAGTTTAACCGCTGCCGCTTTGCGGCATGCTGCATCATTTCAAATAATTATGATGTCGGAACGGCAAAAAGCACGAAGAAGACATGAAGGTCACAATGAGAAATTTACTAGTAGTAATGATCCGATTTGTTGTGCATCCTTTGTGTCCTTAGGGGGCAATTTCTTATTAAGGGGGCTTTCATCCGCGCTTCTAAGCGGGAGCCTGGAACTACACTCGTGCCTTTGCCCGTCTGAAGAAACGCATCTCGTCCGAAGTGGGGAACCTCAGTAGAAAGAGCATTACGAAAAAGGATATGACAGCGGCGAGTTTAAAAAGCTGCTCATTCAGTACGGGGAACAGATAGTGTCTGAACGAGTGAGCAACCACAACAATTCCGAGGGGGATGCCGATCTTGATAAGCCGGCTAAACTCGTATCGAACCGGATAGAACCGATGCGAGACGAAGTAGATCGCGATTGCCATTCCCGCGTAAGCGAGGAATGTCGCCCACGCGGCGCCGAACATGCCGAATTTCGGTATGAGTAGTAGGTTAACGACGACATTTATTGCGGCGCCGATTCCCGTTATGTAGGGGAGATGCGAAGTCTTTTTCTCGATGTAAATACCCGCCATGAAGTTAACGTACATCCCGTTGAACAGGTAGCCGATGAGGATTATCGGCACGATGCCCAGCCCCGACCAGTAAGCGGGATTTATGATGAACCTGTGGAAGAGCCTGATTTTGACCAGGTCGTCGATGTAAAGTGAAACCAGCAATACAACCACCGAACTGAAGAGGACGAAGTAGGTCAGTATCCTCGAGTACATCTGTTTGGCGTTGGGTTCCGAGGCATGAGTCAGGAAGAAAGGACGCCAGGCATAATCGTACATCGAGACGATAAGCATCATGAATATTCCGAGCCGGTAATTCGCCTGGTAGATTCCCACAGTGCTCTCGTTAGTGAGCGCGAGCAGTATCGGCCGGTCGATCACCTGTACCATCATCGCGGCGAGCCCGGCCGGGATATATGGAAGGCCGAATTTCAGCAATGCTTTGTATAGGTCCTTCCTGAAATGGAGCCCGAGCTTTCTCAGGATCGTAGGGAGGAGGAGTACCAGCGTAACCGAGGACGCTATCACTCCGCTTATGAATATTCCTTCAACGCCGGCATGAAACTTCAGAAGAAGCACGACGTTCGCGGTGACGTTTACCACTATGTTGACAACCTTGATCGTCGCGAACGTCTTCACTTTCCTCTCGAGCCTGAGGGCGGCGAACGGGATCACGGCGAGCGAATCGAGCAGCAGCATAAGCGCGGAATATCTTATGGTGTCCGCGAACTTCAGGGGCACTTCCAGCACGGGCGCAAGGCCGGTGCTGTTGAAGAAGATCAGCACCGAAAAGAGCAGGGAGGTCATGAGCACGGAGACGAACGGGGTCGAGAATATCTCTTTGTCGTTCCCGATCTCCTTCGTCGAGGCATACTTGAAGAAGGCCGACTCCATCCCGTACATGTAAATGATGTTCATGAAGGCGATGTAGGAGTAAACTGTCGCCACAACCCCATACTGCGACGTGGACAGGACGTTCGTGTAAAATGGGACGAGGAGGAAGTTCAGGAATCTTCCGACGATGGTGCTTACACCGTAAATGGCTGTGTCCGCACCGAGGCTTTTTAGCTTATCTAACAAGACGGATTACCCGCGCTTCTCCCTGGCAACACGGGAGGGGTGATGGTGTATCGGATTAATGAAGTATTGGATTGATGGATTGTTGGAAAACAGAGTCGGTCATTTTTCATCCCGAATGCGAACTCCGTGCGTTTGCGATTTCCTCATTCCATTCTTTGGTCTTGGCTTTGGTTTGGAGCGATTTTACGAGTGCTAATAGCTTGTTTTCGACGGCATAGTGTAGGATGTCAAATTCCTCGAAGGCTTGATTTGGAAGAATACCACATTGCATAAGGCCGATCATCCTTGTCAACGCCTCGCCGGTGGACCCTAGTGCGATGTATAGAAATTGCAGATACTCTTTTACGGACTTGCGGCGATAGCCCTCAGCGATGTTTGCGGATATGGATTGCACGGAATTGAATATATGGGACTTCAGCTTCAGGTCGACCTTCTCTGCTCGGTTCACCGAAGTCCATGTGAGCTTGAACAATTCCATGGCATCATTCCATACCTCCAGTCGCATGTACACGCGGTTAACGTTATGTCGCCTTGTCCATTCCATGACGCACCCCCTTATCACTCCTTTTCCCCATTAATCCAACAATCCACTAATCCACTATCCCTTTTTTGTCCCTTCCTCCGGATTATCCTCCACCAGCATGATCGGTATGTCGTTCTCAACCCTGTAAACATGCCCGCACTTCTTGCATGTCAGAGTGTTCTTGTCGGCACTGTAGTCCAAATCCCCACGACACTCCGGCTTGGGGCAACAGAGTATGTCGAGCAGCTCCTTTTTTAACATGATCCTCTCCTGATGTGACTGATGTAAATTGAGAATTTAAAATTCAAATTTCAAAATTATATTCAAAGCTTTCCGTGAAGCAGGTCAAGAAACAACTTCGGTGCGCGGACGGGTTTTCCCGTTTTCACATCTACAAAACTGTGGACGGTGAATCCTTCGGTCATCTTCTCGGAGCCGCGAAGGATTTCGTAGTCGATCCTCAGGCGCGCCTGCGGTGTTTCCTTCAGCATGGCGACGACTTCAATCATGTCGTCGTACTGTACCTGCCGCATGTACTTGGCGTAAGCTTCGGTCAGAGGAAGGAAGAACCCGGCCTCTTCAAACTGGCGGTAAGTCATTCCGAGCGAGCGCATGAGTTCCGCCCTGCCGACCTCGAAGTATTCGAAATACCGGCCGTTATAGACGCCGCGCATCTGGTCGGTTTCAGCATAGCGGACCCTGATGCCGGTCCTTATTGAATACATTGTATGTGGGTAATCTCTTATTTCCCGGTATAGGAACCCATCGCTCCAAACTTAGCGATACGGTTATCCACCAGTTTATCCGGCTTCACTTTAGAGAGGATCGCGAGTTCCTCCAAGATAGCCTTCTTGAGTGCTTCAGCGGCGGCGCCGGGGTTCTTGTGTGCGCCCCCCACCGGCTCGGGTATTATCCTGTCCACGATTTTCTGCTGAAGGAGATCCACAGCGGTCAACTTTAATGCTTCTGCCGCTTGTTCCTTGAAATCCCAGCTTCTCCATAATATCGACGAGCATGATTCCGGAGCTATCACGGAATACCACGCGTTCTCCATCATCAGTATCCTGTCGCCGACTCCGAGTCCGAGTGCACCCCCGGACGCGCCCTCGCCGATTATCGATACGACTATTGGTACGCGGAGCTGCGCCATCTCGAACAGGTTTCTCGCGATTGCTTCGGCCTGGCCGCGTTCCTCCGCCTCTATACCCGGATATGCTCCTGGCGTGTCGAGCAAGGTCACGACAGGTTTCCCGAATTTTTCGGCGAGCTTCATGAGTCTCAGAGCTTTGCGGTATCCCTCGGGGTTGGGCATTCCGAAGTTCCGGTATATATTCGACTTCGTGTCCCGCCCCTTCTGCTGGCCAATTACAAGGACGGTCCTACCGCCCAGCTTTCCAAACCCTCCGACGACTGCCGGGTCATCCCCGAAATGCCTGTCACCGTGAAGTTCGATGAAGTCAGTCGTTATCAGGTTAATGTAGTCCAAC
>JAJYGB010000080.1 GCA_021785235.1 Bacteroidota bacterium | reverse complement strand
TCGTTATCGCAGCCGGCTTGCGAGAGCGGGACGCTCGATCCGAAGACCTGGCTCAAAAGCACATGAAAGGTGACAAGAACCAATGCCAGCATCGGTAGAATGACCGTATGAAGCGTAAACATTCTTGTCAGTGTGGCTGCACCCACGTCTTCCCCACCCTGCATGATCAGGGAGACGAAATTTCCGATGCCCGGGATGATCGTCGGCATATTTACGCCCACTTTTGTGGCGAAATAAGAAAGCGTCGTCCACGGCAGCAGATATCCGGTGAACGCGAACGCAAGGACGATGCCCAGCAGCAGCACTCCGACAATCCACATTATTTCACGCGGCTTCCGGTAAGCTTTCATGAAATAGGCGGAGAACATGTGAACAAGGACGACCGCGATCAAAAAATTGGCACCCCAGAAGTGGATGGACCTGATAAGCCACCCGTAATGAACTTTCTCCATGATGTAGCGGCCCGATTCATTCGCATTCACGGGATTGGGAGAATAATAGAAGGCGAGCAGAATCCCGGTGATCAGCTGGACTGTCAGGATGAAAAGTGCAAGGCCGCCGAAGTAAGACCAGAAGGAATGCTTATGTTGCGGGACATTCTTGTGAGCCACCCAACTTTTGAGCGGAGCCAGTTCGATTCGGTCTTCGATAAATGAGAGGAGTCTGCGCGACATTGCCCTCAAGCAACCTGACCTTTGACGGAGACGAAAATATTGTCGCCCGAAATTGTAACAATGTACTGCGGAAGCGGCAGCGTCGCGGGCCCTCTTAAAACGCCGCCGTTGATATTGAATTCGCTCCCGTGACACTCACACAGGAAAAAGTCGCCCGACGGTTCGAACTGGACGGTGCAACCCAAATGAGTACATTTTGCGGAGAGGGCCTTGTAGTTTCCGTCAGGAAGACGAACGAGCACTGCGGGTCTGTCGAGAAACTTGAAGAATTTCGCCGAGTTGAGTTTCATTTCATCCGTCGTAGCGACGAGGACTTTCCTGACCTCGCCGAGTGCCAGCGGCGGCGGAGTGAGAAACCTGATTACCGGATAAACAAGGTACCCTGTGAGCAGTGCCGCTCCTGCGGCGAATACGCGATTCAAAAATTGCCGTCTCGTTGAGGCCATACAGTTTTCTTAACACAAAAACATATGGCTCTCGTTCCAGGATTTCGCGTTCGATGAAGGAAAATTGAAATAAAGCCTATAGTGCCGGCGGGTCAGACCAGGATGTTGAGGCATCCCGGTTCGATCCGCATTTCGATGTCATCCACTTTGTCCGTCGGCACCTCACCGTCTCTGTGTATAGAGACCGGTCTGTCCGATTTTATGCGGATCTTCCTGGCCTTTTCCATCGTCACTTCAGGATGTTTGCCGTGCTGCCCTTTAAGGACGCTTGGAATTACCTGAAGGACTCTCCTTATTGGGAGATCCGAGACGAGACAGGCATCGAGTAGTCCATCATCGAGGTTGGCGCCGGGGGTCAGTAAAAATCCGCCGCCGGCAGAGATACCGTTTCCGATCGCAACAAGGAATCTTTTCCCCTCGATTATCTTTTCGTCGAGCTCAATTCTCATGTCAGGCGACACGTACTTCGGGAGAGTCTTCATGACTGCGTAAAGATACCTCGAAATGCCTCCGAGCCTGTGGATGTTCAGGCTTTCCCTGGCTACTTCGGCATCGAATCCGACACCCACCCCGTTCACAAAAAGCAAGTCGCGGTTGTTGAACTTCAGGACCCCCGCGTCGATCACCCTCACTTTCCCGGAAACGATCCTGTGAACGTAGTCCTGGAGACCTTTCAGTCTTCCCAATGCCCTCGCGAAGTCGTTCCCTGTTCCGGTAGGGATAACGCCCATCACGGCTTTTGATTTCACCGCGCCGGCCGCAACTTCATTTACCGTACCGTCACCGCCGACCGCGACTACCACGTCGAACTCTGAAGAATGTTCGCTGGCGAGTTCAGTGGCATGTTGGGGCGCCTGCGTCAGCTGGAGATCGAAATCGAGACCTAATCTTCTGGCCAAGCCGACCAGGCGCGGGACTAAGCGTCCGGTCCTGCCGTTGCCCGATACCGGGTTGACTATGAACTTTACCAACCTCTCTCCCGCCGGTCTCATGCCGCTACTCCGCCGCCTCCCTGTGCACTTTCATGAGGCGAAGGGTCTCCGTTATGCCTAATCGCAGCCTGAGCTCCTTCCTGTGCCTCACTATCTCATACACAGCCAGAACGCCGAACAGGACAGAGACTATCAATCGCGAGTTGTTTCCAACAATCGGAAGCTCCGGCATGAAAGAGAAATGAACCGGATACAGGAATTGTGCGAGCCACAGGACGAAGAGTACAATGGCGTCGCCGCGTGTGAATTTCAGCTTTGCCAGCGTCGCACATCCGTAGAAAGTCATCATCATCGAGAGAAGTATTTCTTCACGGTGGTGAATATCGAGCGGGATCGTGGAAATCCTCCCCATGGAAAACGAATAGACGATCGGTATCATAGAAACCAAAAGAGTCCACTGATTGACCTTGCTGCTGATCATATTCAAGAGAGCCATCGGTGCAAGGCGGATCGTCCGCGCCCAGTAGAACGCCGTAACCTTCTCCGGAAATTCCGACAGGAAGGGCGCCACCCATTGCACAAACACGAACGCACTTATGCCAAGTGCCACCGAGACTTGGTTCATGCTGTCGAGAAAAGGATTGGCGACAGCCCACATCGTTGCGCCCCCGACAATGAACAGTCCCACCAGGATGAGACCTCTTTTCTTCTCATTCTCGACCGAGACGAGCGCGCGCGGCATTGCGAGCAGGTCTTCCTTCTTCTCCTCCTCCTCTTCCGGTAAGACTCGGAGGATGTACATGTAAAACAGGAATACGGCCCCCAGGAATACGCCGTCGTAGATCTGCAGGTCCCGTTTAAGAAGCACAACGATGAAATAAAGCGAGGAAACGAAAAGCGCGAGAACCTCCACAATATTCTCGGGCCGCAGCCGTATAAAATCGATTTTCTTTCCGTTCCTGATTCTCGAGTAGACGTCGGATGTGATGAATATGAGCGGCCACCCGACACCCATAAGAAGGCGGTTCGATCCGGTAAAGTTTGCCATCATGAGATCGATGTCCTTACGCCAGGCGATCACGGCTTCGACCATGAACTCGGGCACGACCTGCAGGAGGGCTACTATCGCGACCGCCAGTCCCTGGCTTATGCTGAACTCCGCTGCTTCGGCAGCCCAGCTGATAATCAAAGCGGAAACGATCACCGCGCTGAAGCAGAGGAACGCGACGGTTCCTGCGGCCTCGCTCGAGAATGCATGCAGCCAGATCGATACGACGACGCTGTAAAGCGACATGAAGATGAAGTAATAGGTGTAACGTGAGTGAGTCACGAGATATTGTCCATAGCGAAGTGAGGGATCTTAACGTCTGCCATATCGTGGTAACCCGGTTCAGAGTCAAGCAGAGCGCCGACTTCGTTAAGAACCATCCCGACGGAAGCCACGTCGCCCATAATTCCATTGTTGATAACGACGCTTACGGGAGGCTCCCCGTCGATGAAGACGGCGTCGTATTCAATAGTAGCATCGATTCTCATCGTCAGCCTGAAGGACAATAGTTCTCGTCCGCCTTTCTCGACGATTACTTCGTGTCGTACGCCGACTACATGGTTCATCGCGACAAAAATATCATCGCCGCGGTAATCGTGGTCGGCGACAACGGGCTGCAGATTGGAACGTATGTCGTCGTACTTTAAGTCAAGGTGGTGTGCCACAAATTCAGCTGAATCGGTCAGTCCAATCGGGCCGAACCTGCCCGTCTCGACTCTCTCAAGGAACTCCTCGGGTGTCAGACCGACTCCGAGTTTTCTTTGAAGCGCGAGGCGGCGGCGGCTTAAATTCACCATCCTCTCGGCCCTTATATTGGCAATCGATACACAAGGCGCCGTGAGCATGAGTACCAGACTGTCCATGAAAAATCCCGGATTGACGCCCGTTGCCAGAAGCCGTACACGTTTGCGCTTTGCAATACCATCGAGCTTCTTGAACAGTTTGGGGTCCCGTCGCCGCAGGAAGAACAGTTCTTCTGCAGTAGTGATCACGTTGTAGCCCCGCTCCATCAGCACGGCCACATGCTCTCCGGCTTCCGGGAGAAAAGATACGGCCGAATGGATCACGACGTCCGCCTTCTTCTTCCTGAGAGCACCCACAGAATCGACTACTTCGAGGTTGTAAATGTTTTTGGGATTTACGAACTCACCGATATCCTTGTGGAGTTTATCGGGAGTAATGTCGATGCAGCCTACCAGCTCAAACCGGTCATTATGCTTAAGAATTGCCCTGGCTATGTTAATACCGATCTGTCCAAGCCCGAACTGTATTACCTTAATTTTCCTTGTCATTCTTTCTTGTTCTTATTTGAATCTCGTGGACAAACATCTGAGTAATGACCTTAGGCCTCGTGATGGCAGCACCGACCACGACAGAGTAGGCTCCGAGTTCAAACGCATGGGATGCCTCATCAGGCACCAGGATTCTCCCTTCGGCCACCACAGGCACCACGAGAGAGTCGGCAAGCCGTTCGAGCAGGTCGAAGTCGACGCCTTCTGCGCCCTTTTGCAGAGTAGCAGGCGTGTAACCAGATAGGGTAGTGGAAACAAGGTCGGCGCCGAGCTCTGCAGCCTGAACTCCCTCTTCAAAAGTGGACACATCCGCCATGAGTAGCGTGCCAGGATGGTCTACTCTAACCCGTTTTAGAAATTCAAACCCGGTCAGTCCGTTCGGGCGGATTCGCTCGGTGACATCCAGCGCGACGATATCTGCGCCTGCCTCAATTACTTCCTCTACGTCCTTGAAATCCGGGGTTATGAGAACCGACCCATCGGAATACGCAGACTGTATCAGGCCGATGACCGGAAGCTGAACCTTTGTCTTTGTAGCCCGGATATTTTCTTTTCCTTCGGTACGGATGCCGGAGGCTCCCCCCATCTGGGCAGACAGGGCGAACAGCGAGACGTATTCAGCGTTGTTGAAGGGATCATCCGGCTCAAACTGGCACGATACTATCAGACCGTTCTTTACGTTGGCTATTGAGTTCAAATATTCCATTTTACCTTCCAGCTCCCTTTCAATTTCGAAGACGCAACGACGTTATTTGTTCAGTAGAATTTGTTTCGCGATTTCGGACGCAAAGAC
>JAJYGB010000514.1 GCA_021785235.1 Bacteroidota bacterium | reverse complement strand
TGAAGACTACCTCAAGAAGTCGGTTGTTCGCAAGAAGGAAATCGATAAAGAGCTGGACGAGGTGAGAAAGAGAATCGATAAATATACCGATATGCGCGTGAAGGTGAAGACCAACCGCGAGTATGACGCCCTGAGCAAACAAATAGACAATTCCAAGGAGAAACTCCAGGAGCTTCACAAGGAGCTGGAGAATATCCAGTCCAAAGAGTCGGTTTCTTCGAGAGACGTTGAGAAGCTGAAGACCGAGTTCGCAGAGGAGGAGGAAGTCTATTCGGCGAAAAAGGTGGAGCTTGAAGAGCTTGTTTCACTGACTCACGATGAGGAGAAGCGGTACACCAAGGAGAGGGAAAAATTTGCCCAGAAGATCGACCGGCAGACCACATCGAGATATGAGATGATACGCAAAGCCACGAAAGGGAAGGCAATAGTCCCGGTCGTGCGTCGCAACGCCTGCGGCGGATGTTACAATGTGCTTCCCCCGCAAAGGCTCCTCGATCTCCGACAAATGGAGAAGATCTTTACCTGCGATCACTGCGGTCGGATACTCGTGCCGAACGAAATCGTCGAGGAAACGGCCCACGATGTATGAAGTTGACCGCAAACATCGACGGAGCGTCGTTCGGTAACCCCGGCGCGAGCGGGCTGGGTGTCGTCCTCAAGGATAGCGAAGGAAAAGTCCTAGTAGAACACTTCGAACATCTGGGGCACGGTACGAATAACCGGGCTGAGTACATGGCATTGCTGAGAAGCATTGAGCTTGCGGAAAAGCTCGGTTGTGACGAACTTGAAGTGCGGTCAGACAGTCAGCTGGTTGTTTCGCAGATAAACGGCGTTTACAAGATAAAAAACGGCGATATGAAGGCGCTCTCTCTCATGGTTCGGGAGAAGCTCGCGAAATCGCGTCTGAAGTTCAGTATTGTCCATGTCCGCAGAGAGTTCAACAAGGAAGCGGACAAATTAGCAAAAAAAGGAGCAGGACTTGTCGTTTAGGAGTGAGCCAGGCAGCCGCTCCCGACCACGCGAACGCGAAGTCGGGGGAGGAAAGTCCGGACTCCACATGGCAGCAGGCTCCGGCGTTCGCTTCGGTGAATACTGGAGGCGGGGCGACCCGACGGAAAGTGCCACAGAAAACAGACCGCCCCGGTTCGCTTCGGCGTTCCGGAGCAAGGGTGAAAAGGCGGGGCAAGAGCCCACCGGTCCCGGTGGCGACACTGGGATGCATGGTAAACCCCCTGCGGAGCAAGACCAAATAAGGGAGGAATGTCTTCGGGCAGCGAGGCGGCCAGTCTCGCCAGCGGTCCCGTTCGCGGGACTCGACTCCCGGGTAGGTTGCTCAGATAAATGGCTGCCTCTTCCTGCTCACATGCGTGGACAGGAAAAGACAGAATTCGGCTTATCGGCTCACTCCGATTTATGTTTCGGCGCGTCGGAAGGCAATCGATGAACTATAACTGGAGATTGTTGGAACAGGTCGATGATAAAGTGGTGGACGAGCTGTCCCGACAGTTGAAGGTGAAACCGATCATCGCAAAGCTCCTCGTCCAGCGCGGTTTTGGTTCTCTCGAGAAGGCAAATTCATTCTTTTTCTCCAGCCTTCAGGACCAGCACGATCCGTTCCTCATGGACGGGATGATGACGGCTGTCGAACGAGTGTTCGCTGCGTTGGAACGCTACGAGAAAATCCTCGTGTACGGCGATTACGATGTCGACGGTACCACCGGCGCGGCGCTGCTCTACATGTTTTTCCGAAAGCTCGGCGCGAACGTGGAGTTTTACATCCCCGACAGGCTGAAGGAAGGCTACGGCATAAGCACGACGGGAGTCGAGTTTGCCGCCGCTGGTGGATTCACTCTCCTTGTCAGCGTCGACTGCGGTGTCGCGGCGGGGAAGGAGATCGCCTATGCTTCAACCAAGGGCATCGATACAGTTGTTTGCGACCACCACGAGGTCGAGGACTGTCCCCCTGCGGTAGCAGTGCTCGACCCGATAAAACCGGGCTGTGAATATCCGTTCAAGTTTCTCTCCGGCTGCGGTGTCGCGTACAAGTTTGCCAAGGCTATTTCCCTCAAACTTGGAAAGGGCGAGCTGCCCGACGAGTACCTTGACCTGGTCGCGATCGCCGCGGCGGCCGATGTCGTGCCGCTCGTCGGCGAAAACCGCATCCTCGTTCAGGCAGGCTTCAACTCCATTGCCCGTCACCCAAGGGCGGGGATAAAGGCGCTGCTTGAGAGTTCGAGGGTGGACGTTGGAAGACTCACTACGGGCCAGGTCTCGTTTAATATCGCTCCCCGTATCAACGCTGTCGGACGACTCGGCGATGCAAAACGAGCGGTGGAGCTTCTGATAACCGATAACGCAGACGCTGCCGAGGAATTCGCTCAGATACTCGAGAGTGAAAATTCACATAGGAAGGTGCTCGACGAAAGGACTTTCAACGAAGCGCAGGAACTTGTCCTCAAGATCCTGTCGAAGGGAAATCGAAACTCGCTCGTTCTCCACAGCGAGTTGTGGCATCCTGGCGTGGTAGGGATTGTCGCATCGAGGATAGTGGAGACATTCTACCGTCCAACGATCATGCTTGCTACCGTGGATGGCGTGGTGCGAGGAAGCGCCAGGAGCGTAACAGGATACGACATTTTCGCCGCAATAAGGGAATGCTCCGATCTTCTCCTGCAGTTCGGCGGCCACAAGGTCGCGGCCGGTATGGCCCTTATGCCTGAAAACCTCGAACGTTTCTCAGAGAAGTTCGAGGAGGTTGTGAGCAGAACTATTACTGAAGATTTGAAGACGCCGGTGATATCGATCGACTCTGAGCTTGACCTTGGCGATGTAAACGGCGATTTCATGAAAACACTGAAAATGTTCGAGCCGTTCGGACCGCACAACGCGAAACCCGTATTCCGAACATCGAACGTATACCTCTCCGACGCGCGAATAGTCGGGAACTCCCACCTGAAAATGAAACTGAGATCGAACGGAGTCACTTTCGACGCGATCAAGTTCAGGAACGGCGACGGTACCGTGAAGGCTGGCACCCGGCTGGATGTCGTGTATTCGGTAGATGAAAATCACTATGCGGGTAACGTATATTATCAGTTGCAACTAAAGGATTTCAGAAACACTTCCGAGTCCGAGAGTCCCAGGGTTCCGACGGGGCGAGGAATCGGCAAGGAAAGCTTAGGAGGTTGAATCATGTCCGGACATAATAAATGGGCCAAAATCAAACACAAGAAGGCAGGGACCGACGCACAGCGCGGGAAATTGTTTAGCCGCCTCATCAAGGAAATAACCATCGCCGCGAAGAATGGCGGCGGGGACATCAACGGTAATCCCAGACTGAGGCTCGCGGTGCAGACAGCCAAAGACAACAACATGCCCGCCGACAACATCAAGCGCGCCGTTCAGCGCGGCACGGGCGAACTTCCCGGCGTCCAGTATGAAGAGATTACGTACGAAGGATATGGGCCCGGCGGCGTGGCGCTGATGATAGAACTCGTCACGGACAACAAGAACAGGACCGTGGCCGAGCTCCGTCATTTACTGGACCGCAACAACGGAAAACTGGCAGAAGCCGGATCTGTCGCGTGGATGTTCCAGAAAAAAGGGAGCATCGAGGTCCCGAAGGCAGCTATCGGAGAGGACGACCTGCTCAACATAATTCTCGAAGCCGGCGCGGATGACATGAAGGCGGAAGAGGATTACTACGACATCACGACATCGGCTGAGAATTTCGAGGCGGTCAAGAAAGCGATCGAGGGAAAAGGGATCAAGATCAATAATGCCGCTTCTCAGCTCCTTCCTCAGAACCTCGTCCGCGTCGAAGGGAAGGAAGCCGAACAGGTCCTGAAGCTGATGGAGGCGCTCGAGGAACACGATGACGTGCAGAACGTCTACGCGAATTTCGATATCGACGACAGCGTATTGGCCCAGCTCAACCAGTGAGAGTCCGGATCCTGTCAGGAATAGAAAGCACGCTGGCGACCTCGGGATTTCCGTCGAGATGATTATTCTTGGCATCGATCCCGGTTCGCGGAAAACGGGCTATGCCGTGATAGAGTCGGACAATAATCGGAGTACCGTAATGGACTTCGGGACGATTCTTCTGACGGACACGAAGTCGATGCCCGATAAACTTGTGAGGATTTTCGAGAAGGTCGGCCAATTGTTCGGCCAGTTCCGAATCGGGAGCGTGGCTGTGGATGCGGGGTTTTATGGGAAGAACGCACAGAGCGCATACAAACTCGGTTACGCGCGCAGCGCGGCGGTCCTCGCAGCTGCCCTGAAAAAAGTCGAAGTGGTGGAATATTCTCCCAGAAAAGTGAAACAATCGGTGACAGGTAACGGGAACGCGTCGAAAGTCCAGGTCAAGTACATGGTGAAGCAGCTTCTTGCCGGCGGAGAAGATCTCGTTTTACGCGAAGACGAAGCGGATGCCTGCGCCGTCGCGATCTGCCACGCTCAAAATTGCGGGGCTGACAAAACGAAGTACAGGACCTGGAAGGAGTTTGTCGACAAGAACGGCCATCTTGTCGTGAAGCGCAGCTCCCTGAGGCGAGTGAAATGATATACCGGCTGAAGGGGCGCCTCGAACAAAAGAATCCGACGTCGCTCGTCGTGAACGTGAATGGGATCTCATACGAAGTACACATCCCGATATCCACTTACGATGCCGTCGGGAAAGTAAACGACGAAGTCTCCGTCTTCACCGTCCTCATCGTTCGCGAGGACGACATGCAGTTGTACGGCTTCGCGACCGAAGACGAACGGAAGCTCTTCAATCTTCTAATCAGCGTTACGGGCATCGGACCGAAGACTGCGCTGGGCCTTCTCTCGTCAGCGGGTGCTGCGGATATTTACGGCTTCATTGCGGGTGCCGATTCCCAGGCGCTTATGTCCATGCCGGGCATCGGAAGGAAGACCGCAGAGCGCGTCGTTCTCGAGCTCCGCGACAAGATCCAGCGTGTAGAGATATCTGTATCGGGTGAAGCACTCGAGGGCAAGGAAGAAGCAAGGTCTGGGGCAGTCGATGCTCTTGTCGCGCTTGGCTATTCGCGCGTTCAGTGCGAGCGGGCGATCAGGGAAGTCCTGAAGCGCGATGCATCGGCGGGGAAATCGGTAGAGGAACTGGTCAGGGCCGCGCTGAAGGAAGTCAAGTAGGGGGAAGTCCTCTTTTTCGTGGCGAGCTGGTCAATTCTTTACCACAAGAAT
>JAJYGB010000590.1 GCA_021785235.1 Bacteroidota bacterium | reverse complement strand
TGCGATCGAGATCACCTTCCGTAGGAAGCTCCACGCTCGCTCCGGGATATGGCAGCTCTTCGGTGCCCCGCTGGAACCTCCCCTCACTGAACTTGCCGAACAGGTTGGCGGTAAACCTCACCGCGTCACCTGAGGCGAGTTCCAGCGAGCTGATCACTCCCAGTAATTTGCTTTCCGGCATTATAACGGACACATAGGATCCGACGCTGAAATGCTCCGCCGTCGTAGTCTCCCCGACAATCGTTGCACCGTGAACCGACACCACCTTCCCCGTAGGTTCCATCTGTCACTCCTTTTCTATGATTTTCTTGAACTCCGCGATCTTGTTGAGGGCCTCGACCGGTGTGAGGTTGTTGAGGTCGACGCTTTCGATTTTTTGACGAAGCTCTTCGTCGCCCAGCTGGAACATCTCTATCTGCAGGCCGCCTTCTCTTCCCTTGGGTACAACCCTGCGAGGCTTCGGCATCCTGGTCTCAGGCTCATTGGAACGCGCGGACTCCGTCGCCGATAGTTCGAACGATTCGAGGTTCTTCAGAATTTCTCTCGCCCTCGACGTCACCGTCTTCGGCAGCCCCGCCATTTCCGCGACATGAATTCCGTAGCTGTGGTCGGCACTTCCCTCGGCTATCTTGTGGAGGAAGATTACCTTCCCGCCGTATTCCCTGACATCGGCCTTGAAATTCTTCACCCGGGGATAGAGCCCGGCCAACTCGTTGAGCTCATGGTAGTGCGTGGCAAACAGAGTCCTCGCGCTCCGCAAAGGGTTCTGGTGGAGATACTCAACTATCGACCAGGCAATCGACACGCCGTCGAAAGTGCTTGTTCCCCTTCCTATCTCATCAAGGAGTACCAGGCTCCTCGTCGTAGCGTTATTGAGAATATTTGCAGCTTCCTGCATTTCGATCATGAAAGTACTCTCGCCCGCGCTGATGTTATCGGAAGCGCCAACTCTCGTGAATATCTTGTCGACTATCCCGATTCGCGCGCACTTTGCCGGGACGAAGGAACCCGTCTGGGCCATCAGAACCAGGAGAGCAATCTGCCTGATGTAAACGCTTTTGCCCGCCATGTTCGGTCCTGTAATGACGGCAATCTGCTCCTTACCCTCATGGAGCACTATGTCGTTGGGGACAAAACTCTCGCCGCTCGGAAGAACTTTCTCGACGACAGGATGCCTGCCCGCCTCTATTTCGAGGTCGAGCGACTCGTCCACAGTAGGCCTGACATAATTGTTTTCGACGGCGACGCCGGCAAAAGAAAGGAAGACATCCGCAAGCGCGACGGCCCTCGAAGTGGCCAGCAGCGACGAAGAGTGAGACGCGACTTCATCGCGCAGCTCTTCGAACAACTGAAGTTCGAGCTTCTGAATTCTTTCCTCGGCATGGAGAACTTTCTCTTCGTATTCCTTCAATTCCTGTGTGATGAAGCGCTCGGCATTGACTAGAGTCTGCTTCCTTATATAATTATCCGGCACACGGGAAAGATTCGACTTCGTAATCTCGATGTAATATCCGAAGACGGAGTTGTAATCGACTTTGAGGGACGAGATTCCGGTTCGCTGCCGCTCCGTCACCTGCATCCGCGCTATCCAGTCTTTGGCATTGAACGCCAGCCCGCGGAGCTCGTCAAGTTCCGCGTTGTAACCTTTTCTTATCACTCCGCCGTCGGAGGCCTGAGCGGGCAGTTCTTCAGATAGAGACTCCGTCAAACGCTTGAGAAGCTGCGCCTCTTCATTTATCCCTTCAGCGATTTCAGGCCAGCGTCCGGAACCCAGATCGCGGATACGGTTCCTGATCGCGGGGAGTTTTTGCAGCATCATGCGCAATGCACCGATGTCACGCGGGGTCGCCCGTTTGGTCGAAATCCTTGCGACCAGACGTTCAAGATCGCCGAAGTCTGAAAGCAGCCGTGAGAGTTGCTGTCTGGTTTCCTCACCTTTCATAATCTCCTCGACCGAATCGAGCCGGGCATTTATCTCAGTTACACTTTTCATCGGTTGAAGGAGCGTCCGCCTCAACAGCCTTGCTCCCATCGCCGTTTCGGTGCGATCGAGAACGCTCAACAGGCTCGAACCGCCCTCGGAGAGGGTGTCCACAATCTCCAGGTGTCCTCGGCTTGTCCTGTTTATCTCCACAAAACCGGAGAGAGTGAACTCGGAAATGGAAACGATGTACGACAAATTGCCGTTTTGAGTCTCGGCCAGGTAATCGAGCGCAGCACCGGCGGCACGGATAGCCAGATATTTAGATTCAAGGCCGTACCCTTTTAGATTCTGAACGTTGAAGTGATGAATGAGCTTGTCATATGCATAATCGAAATTGAAAATATATCCGTCACGGCGTGTCGTGATGCCCCTCTTCAACACGCCCGATACGATAGGTTCAAGCTGGTCGGTCATCTCTCGTGGAAGTACCACTTCAAGGGGCTCCACTTTGGCAAGGTAATTATCGATCTCCGAAAGGTCGGCCTGGCAAAAGCTGAATTCACCCGTCGCCGCATCGCAGAAGGCAAACCCGAATTCCGTCCCTTCAGTTATAAGCGACGCGAAATAGTTGTTCACTTTTACCGAGTCGTTCGAGAAATTCACGCCAGGTGTGACGACTTCGACTATATCGCGTTTGACAATTCCTTTCGCGAATTTAGGATCCTCCAGCTGCTCACATACGGCCACTCTGTAACCGGCTCTCACGAGCCTGGGAAGATACTGATTTATCGCGTGGTGCGGAAAGCCGGCCAACGGGACATCCGCGGCCGCGCCGTTCGCGCGTCTCGTCAGAGTAAGCGAAAGCACGGAGCTCGCGATCCTGGCATCTTCTTCAAAAGTTTCATAGAAGTCCCCCATCCTGAAAAGCACAATTGCATCAGGATATCGGTCTTTCACTTTTCGGTATTGTGACATCAGAGGCGTAATCGAAGCGCCTTTATTCATCTGATCCTGCTGAGTTCCGTTTTCGCGATCAAGTTAGACACGACCAATTCTGTGGAACGGCTAAGCGGAGAATTCCGCTCTTCCCCACGACGACTGCTGGCACAGGAAAGAACGCTAAGTTCCACAATCTCCTCTCTCTTTCTTGACTGTGCTTAGAATATACTTTAGGTGGGAAAGTTTAGCAAGAAGGGATCAAACGACATGAAACGGTGGAACAATGCTTCCCCGACAAGGCGCTCGCGCGCTGTCGGGAACTATGGATTAATCAAGCGCCCGGGTAACGGCCGCACACGGGGACGTCGATGTGCCTGCAGATTCCTGGTAGTGACGGCCGTTGAGTCGGAAGGTCAGATGTTACAGCAGATCCCGACACCTAATCGTCATTTCGTTTCTTAAATATGTCATCCGAGAGGCCAGTGTTTATTTTATAGTTGGAGTAGTAGACCTCCACCTTCCCTTTTAATTCAGGGGCACGTCCGCGCCCGTGGCCGAACTCCGTCCCCTCTCCGCTTATCTTACTTACATCCAGGTTCACATCTATCTTGACAGGCATCTGGAAGCCGTCGAAGATACCGTATGTGATTTTCGCGCTTGCCTCTCTGCCTGGATAAGGAGCCGTTGCGATTTCGACGATCAGCCAGTCCTTCTTGTCGATGGTCAGTATCACGTTGTGGCTTCCGGTTTCGTCCTGCTTTGGAACGAGCGAGATACGGACGGCTTGATCACCTTCATAAGTAAGCGTGTCCAAAACTGCAATCTCATATTTACCGGGATCGAATTTGCGCGGGTTTATTACTCCGACATCCTTCGGCATGAAGAAGAGCCCTTTGGAATCGATCTTGACCTTGTCGGGCTCCTTGTAATAGATCTTCGCCTCCATATCGGGAGCCTGAACTGCCTTGATATCCATGTGGACCTTTACGTCCACCACATAATCCTTGACAGGATCGAATTTATGTATAGCATTTTCAAGATATTCGGCACCTTTGCCTTGAGGAGAAGCTCCAAGCACCGGACTCCAGGCTGCAAACAATAAAAAAATCGAAATTGCAGAACAAAAACTAACCGGGTGTAATCTAATTCCAGATTCTCGCATTCGGGATTTGGGATTTGCGGAAGAACAACTGCGACGAGACAAAGTCAGTTTCATCAGCTCTTAATATCCTTTCTGACAAATACAAAATATGCCGCCGCAAAAAGCGCAGCATCGTAACCGATCAAAGCCAGCGAATATTTCCCGACCTCCGCCCAATTGATGGGATTGTCCAGGAGGAGCTGCCAAATCCCCATGTAAGTCGTGAAAAGGTAAGGATGCAAAGACTCGGCAAAATCGAACGGCAGGTTCCCAAGTATGAAGGAGATTATCACGACGGCGATAGAACCGATAATCGGCCCGATCGAGTTATCGACAAGCGTGGAAAACAGGAATGCAAGTGATCCCACGACGGACATCGACAGAATAGCCGCGAGGAATGCGAGTCCCGTGCAGGTGGCGGCAACATGCGCCGGGAGCACGACGATGTGTGGTATTGTCGGTTGAAACTTGATCAGATCGCCGCCGCCGAAAAACAGGAGGCCGATGCCGACACAGAGAATTCCCAGGAACAATATGAGGAGCGCGGTGTAGAACAGCATCGCCAGGTACTTTGACCAAATTATCTTCGAGCGCGATGGCGGACGTATCATCAAAAACCGGATCGTTCCCGAAGTAGCTTCCGAAGATACCATATCGCCCGCAACAAGCGCTATCAGGAACGGGACGTGAATGTAGAGCGAGTTCATTATGAACGCCGTGATAACCCAGGCGTTGAGGATATTGCCGGAAACGAGAAAATCGCTGCTGAGTCCGCCGGCGAAGCTTTTCGCCATCTGCGTTTCGTTCACCTTTATTATTACTTCGAGGAAAAGTACTGCAGCCAGAACAACTGCAAACCCGATGTAGGTGCGCCACCGCCGGAAAGTTTTTTCCACTTCGATTGAGAAAAGGCTCATACTTCCGAAGCTCCTTCCGTTATCTTGAGGAAGTAATCTTCGAGAGTGCGCTTCGCGGCAAAGCCGGAAACGTCGATGCCGCCTGTGACAAGGATCCTGTTCAGTTCCGCAGCCCTGTGCGAGTCAATGCGGACGTCGATGCCGTTACCGGTGGCCACCACCTCAACCCACGGGAGATTCCCGATAATTTCGAGCGCCCTGTCCTGCGGAAACGCCTGGACGGTGAAGTACGACGAGCCGCTGTTCAGAAGTTCCGATACGGTTCCCTGTGCAATCAGCTGGCCATGG
>JAJYGB010000258.1:455-5215 GCA_021785235.1 Bacteroidota bacterium | reverse complement strand
GTGTCGTCGAGTGCATACCCGTCAGCAAACCTTACAAACTTGTCAGCCGGGATGTGAAACCTGAAGATACCGTCCTGCAGCTTCCGAACACTACGATAGGCGGCCCTGACCTGGTCTTGATGGCGGGGCCATGTTCGGTTGAGAGCAGAGCTCAGATAATGGAAGTCGCCGAATTCGTGAAGTCCCAGGGTGTGCAGATGCTCCGGGGCGGGGCATACAAACCGAGGACTTCTCCTTACGCATTCCAGGGTTTGAAGGAAGAAGGCCTGAAATATCTTCGTGAGGCGGCCGACAAATTCGGCATGAGTGTCGTGACCGAGGTGAAGGACACGGAGACTGTCCAGCTAGTCAGCGAGTACGCCGATATGCTTCAGATCGGCGCCCGAAACATGCATAATTATTCACTGCTCGAAGTTGTCGGGCGGACCAGGAAGCCTGTCCTCTTGAAGCGCGGGCTTGCGGCAACAATAGAGGAATGGCTGATGGCGGCCGAGTATATCGCATCGCAGGGCAATTACAACATAGCCCTCTGCGAACGCGGCATAAGAACTTTTGAAACTTACACACGGAACACACTCGATATCAACGCGGTCCCGCTTGTCAAGCAGTTGTCTCACCTCCCTATAATAGTCGACCCGAGCCACGGGACGGGCAGCTGGGAGCTGGTCACTCCGATGGCACTTGCGGCAGTCGCCGCCGGTGCGGACGGCCTTCTCATCGAAGTTCATCCGCATCCGGAGAAGGCATTGTCCGACGGTAAACAGTCTCTTAGACCCGACACATTCGCACAATTGGTGGAAAGGTTGAAAATGATCGCGCCCGCATGCAGAAAGAATTTTAATTAGCCATGATTGAAAAAATACTCAGCAAGGAACAGCTCAAGGAGCTCAGCGGCCAGATCGGCGCTATCGAGGAGAAAACATCTGCGGAGATACGCGTAGTTGTCCGCCATAGGAGGCATTGGAGCGAGCGGAAGCTGTCCGCCCGTCAGGTCGCCGAGCGCGAATTCCGCAAGCTTGGGATGACGAAGACTAAAGAGGGTACCGGCATCCTTGTCTTTATTCTCGTGGGAGAAAGGCAGTTTGAGATACTGGCAGATCACGGGATAATCAAGGTGCTCCCTGACGAGTTCTGGGCAAATCTTGCCGGCAAGCTGTCTGAACACTTCTCGAAGAAAAATTTCTTTCATGGCCTGAGCGTATCCATCGCCGAGATAGGCGAAGTACTCGAGAGCAAGCTCCCCCGGACTTCATCTAATCCTGACGAACTCCCCAACGATATTATCGAGGAGTAACGCTTGGGTAAACTCACCGTCGCGTTAGCTCAAACCAAGCCGCGGCTTGGCGATCTGAAATGGAACCTTGAGAACCATTTGGAAATCGCGGAGCGAGCCAAGAAAGACGGCGTGGATATCCTTCTCTTTCCCGAACTCAGCCTCACAGGTTACTCCGTCCGGGACTTGAACGCGGAGCTGGCGCAGGCCGCCGACGACAAATTCTTTGATCCCTTCAAGTCTCTGAGCAGGAAGATTTCACTTGTGGTGGGGGGGATCATCAGGGACAATGCCGGCGGAATACGGAATGCCCTCCTTTATTTTGAGGACGGTACTCTCAAGCACATTCATTTCAAAGTCTACCTTCCGACCTACGGCATCTTTGAGGAACAGAGATATTTCCTGCCAGGAAAGAGCGTGGAAGCTTTCGATACGAAGTTCGGGAGAATCGGTCTTCTCATATGCGAGGACCTTTGGCACGTTTCACTTCCGTACCTGCTTGCTCTTCAGGGCGCCAGGTTGATCCTCGGCGCTGCGGCGAGTCCGACGCGACTATCCGGCGGCGCAGAAGGGCACGGGGGGCACGAAACCAACAGCGAGCAGCACAGGAGTTTCGCACGCCTACTGAGCGTTTATCTCGCTTTCGTTAACAGGGTCGGCTTCGAGGACGGAGTGAATTTCTGGGGTGGGTCTGAATTGATTTCTCCTCACGGGGACAGGATCGCTGCGGCGAAGCTGTTCGACGAGGATTTCGTGAGTTCGGAAATTGACCTGGCTGAAGTCGACAGGGCAAGACTCTTTGCCAGACACTTCCTGGACGAAAATCCGGAGCTTTTGGTTTCCCATTTGAGGAAACTCGGTTTCCGGTAATCCTACCGGATTCACCCTGCGCAAGTTTAACTAATACCCGCAATTCTCTTACTTACCGCCGCTTAGGGGAACGCTACTGCCTTGCAAGTGCTCAATCGCCTTGATAAATTATTCCACTAAAGGAGGATTTGTACTTTATGAAGAATACTATGAAGACGGTGTTCCTCATGACCCTGATGATGGTTTTGTTCCTTTTTATCGGCGGAACGATCGGAGGGAAGACCGGTCTTACTTATGCCTTTATTTTCAGCCTTGCCATGAATTTTTTCGCGTATTGGTTTTCCGACAAGATGGTGCTGGCGAGCTATCATGCCAGACAGGTCACCGAAGCCGAAGCTCCAAGGCTCTACTCGATGGTTCACCGCCTCGCCACCCGCGCTAATATCCCGATGCCGAAACTATACATGGTCCCGACAGAAACACCGAATGCCTTCGCTACCGGGCGAAATCCACAACACGCCGCGGTTGCGGTCACCGACGGTATCATGAAAATTCTGAACGATGAAGAACTTGAAGCGGTCATCGGGCACGAGTTATCACATGTCCTTCACCGCGATATTCTCACTTCAACGATCGTCGCCACATTTGCCGGGGCGATTGCCTATATGGCTCAGATGCTAAGCTGGTCTCTGTTCTTTTTCGGAGGCCGTGGAAGAGATGACGATTCTTCGTCTCTTATCGGAGAATTGTTTGTGATAATTGTCGCTCCGATAGCGGCGATGATGATTCAGATGGCCGTCTCCCGTTCCCGTGAATACAAGGCGGACGAAGGCGGGGCCAAGCTTTCCATGAAACCGTTATCGCTCGCGAGCGCGTTGAGCAAGCTCCAAACAGGCGCACAGCAAATACCGATGCAGGCTCAGCCTTCGACGGCGCATCTTTTCATCGTCAATCCGTTGAACGCCCAGAGATTCGCAAAACTTTTCAGTACGCATCCTCCAACAGAGGAGCGGATTGCCAGGCTTGAAGCTCTCGCCACTGGCAAGAACCTTTACTAAACCACAGGAGAAACATGGACACAGTCACGTACAAAGAACCTGCTCCGATTCTTGACAAGGAGAACCCTTTTGAATCGATGATGGAGCGGTTCGATGTGGCAGCAGAACTTCTGGAACTGGAAAGGGGGGTCTACGAGTACTTGAAGACCCCGGTGAAGCAAGTTACGGTGTCAATTCCCATTCAGATGGACAGCGGTGAGATCGAGGTATTTGAAGGCTACCGCGTGATTCACAACGACGCGCTCGGACCCTCAAAGGGCGGAATCCGGTATGCGCCGGATATTACCCTGAATGAAATCAAGGCTCTAGCTGCCTGGATGACGTGGAAGTGTTCTATCGCAAATATTCCTTTCGGCGGTGCCAAAGGCGGAGTGAAGTGCGATCCCACTAAGCTGACACAGGTGGAACTGGAGAAGATCACGCGCAGGTTCACGGCAAACATGCTGGACGTCTTCGGCCCGGACAAGGACATACCCGCGCCCGACATGAATACGAACGAGCAGATCATGGCGTGGATAATGGACACGTACAGCATGCACACGCGTAAGACGGAGACGGCCGTCGTGACGGGCAAGCCCCTCATCATCGGAGGTTCGCTCGGAAGACGAGAGGCGACTGGACGTGGAGTAATGGTCTCAACGTTCGCCGCTATGGCCAAGAAGGGCCTGAACGCGAAACAAACGACGTGCGCCGTCCAGGGATTCGGAAACGTCGGTTCTGTCTCGGCGAAACTGCTGAATGAGCAGGGATTAAAAGTGCTCGCCGTCAGCGACGTAAGCGGCGGTTACTACAACAAGAAAGGTATTAATGTCAACGAGGCTATCGAGTGGATACAGAAACACAGGACCCTCGAGGGAAGTGGGATCGGCGATTCGATATCCAACGAGGATCTGCTTGAGCTAGAAGTTGACGTGCTTGTCCCCGCGGCAAAAGAAGATCAGATCACTGGGAGGAACGCCGGCAAGATAAAGGCGAAGATTATCGTGGAAGGCGCCAACGGCCCGACTACCTCGAAGGCCGACCCTATTCTCGACAGCAACGGCATTCTCGTTGTCCCGGATATACTGGCGAATTCAGGCGGCGTGACTGTAAGTTATTTCGAATGGGTTCAGGATCGGCAGGGATATTTCTGGACGCTCGACAGGGTAAACCGCCGTCTCGAGAGAATGATGCATGACGCGTTCAACAACGTATTCCGCACAGCCGAAGCATACAAGGTATCGATGCGACTCGGTGCGTACATACTTGCGATCGACAAAGTAGCGAAGACTCTTAAGGTTCGCGGAATTTATGCGTAATGGGATATCGGCCATTGTTCGGAACAGTGATGATGACAATCGTGTTTCTGGCAAACAATGGCGCACAGGAAGGGAAACCGACAAACTACCAAATCCTGAACACGCAGGTCGATTCATTGGCGGTGTCGGTAGTGTCCGTGATTTCCCGGGAGAGCGCTAAATCCGTTTCTCTGAGGACAGCTTCGCGTTCGATCGACAGTTTCGTGCGGCAAAGACTCCTGGAGAACCTCCTGAGAGACAAGTTCCAGGTGACGAGCGATTCAACTGTTTCGCCGGCCATCCGGATATTCGTCCCCCTGGTCGAAGTGACTTATTCCGCTC
>JAJYGB010000258.1:0-445 GCA_021785235.1 Bacteroidota bacterium | reverse complement strand
ATTACGAAGTGGAAGTATCGGATGGTGGGCGGATAGATTTTGCAAAATCATTTTCAATGGCTTTCAGCGACACGGTCTCGGAGAGTGAAATACCGGACCTGGAAGCCGGTTCGTACGTATTTCTGCACGGCAGGATCGAATCCAGAAGTGTTCTTGATACGATTCTTCAACCGGTACTGTTTGTAGCGTCGGCGGCCGTCATTGTCTACCTTTTCTTCACTTTGAGAGGATCTTGAATGAGAGTCAAATTATTTTTCGCGGCATTAGGCATTTGGGCAGCTGCCCTTCTTCTTGCTGGAAATTGTTTTGAAGGCTTCAAGATGTTAGCATTAAATTTTTGCCTTGTTATAAACGCACCATACAGAAAGGAAGTGTTTCACTGTCTCGGGGTCACATGCAGCAGTGCGTATAAGTGTATCGATCGTCTCACACATGCGAACTTCAC
>JAJYGB010000161.1 GCA_021785235.1 Bacteroidota bacterium | reverse complement strand
GCTTACGGAGCGTTGAGTCGGAAAAGTGTCCCTAAATTGAGCAGAATCGGGCAAACAAGTTGCAGGAGAAGCACATTTCGAATGTCCCAGGTCGATCGCATTGTACGCCGAATAGGGAAGAAATTGTCTGGAGAACTTTAGCGGCCCCGGCTATAACTTCAATGAACTCAAACCCAAAAGGAGCTCAGACATGCGTCGAAAACTTACTCCTCTAATTCTGATTCTTCTCCTGATTTCGGGAACATCTTACGCTCAGAAACATCCCGTGACAGTTGAAGACATGTGGAAGGTCGGCAGAGTATCGGACCCGCAGGTGTCACCGGACGGGAAGACAATTGCCTATCAGGTTACTTCTTACAGTATGGAAGCGAACAGGGGATGGAGCACGATATACATCGTCTCCATTGACGGCAAAGATTTGCGTGAATTCAAAACGGGATTCAAATCAAGCAGCGATCCGGTATGGTCGCCGGACGGCAAACAGATTGCCTTCATTGCAGAGGACTCAAACGGCACCCCGCAGGTTTATGTTGAAGATTCCGAAGGCGGCACGGCAAAACAACTTACAAGCATTGCGCTTGGTGCGAGCGGACTGCTGTGGTCCCCGGACGGACAGCACATCGCGTTCGTATCTGATGTGTTCCCAGAATGTGCGTCGGATTCCTGCAATGCGGCGAAGGAGAACGAACTCGAAAACGGAAAGGTCAAGGCGAAGTTTTTCACGAGCCTGCCCTACAGGGTCTGGAACGTCTGGAAGAATGGCAAGCGAAGCCATCTATTCGTGGTCGATGTTAAGGGCGGTTCGCCGGTAGACCTGACGCCGGGCGATTATGATACCCCGCCGATCGATCTGGGCGGGAGAATGGATTATGCATTTTCTCCCGACAGCAAGGAGGTCTGCTACGTTAAGAACACTGACAAGATGGTTGCTGTCAGTACTAACAACGATCTCTTTACTGTAAGCGCAAGCGGAGGAGACTCGAAGAGAATCACTACGAATCCTTCCAACGACAACCAGCCCCTTTATTCACCCGACGGCCGGTATATCGCGTACCGTGCGCAGATGATTCCGGGATTCGAGTCGGACCGGTCGAGGCTCATGCTTTATGACCGGCGGGACGGAACGATCATAAACCTGACTGAAAAATACGACCGCTCGGTCGACGAGGTTGTTTGGGCACCCGACAGCAAGACTCTATATTTCAACGCCGACGATGAAGGATATCACAATATATTTGAGGTAAAAGTCTCGACAGGGAAAGTAAAGAATCTTACTCATAGTTCCACGAACGAGGACCTGGCCATCACTCCGGACGGAAAGGACCTGGTTTTCGTGAGGCAGTCGGTGACGCACCCGAACGATGTGTATAAGATGGACATTTCCACCGGCGTTGCGACGCAGTTGACGCACACGAATGACGCGCTGCTTGCGCAGCTTGAGATGAACCCCTGGGAGCCGTTCTGGTTCAACGGTGCCGGAGGAACGAAAGTCGAGGGTTTCCTGGTCAAGCCGCCGAATTTCGACCCGAGCAAGAAATATCCGATGGTGTATCTCGTCCACGGCGGCCCTCAGGGACAGTGGATGGATGAATTCCATTACAGGTGGAACGCCGAAATGTTTGCGGCGCCGGGCTACGTCGCGGTCATGGTAAACCCGCGCGGCTCGACGGGGTACGGTCAGAAATTTACCGATGAGATCAGCGGAGACTGGGGAGGAAAAGTATTTGTCGATCTCATGAACGGCGTCGATTATGTCGTGAACCATTATCCTTTCATCGATAAGAACAGAATAGCGGCTGCCGGAGCGTCGTACGGCGGCTACATGATGAACTGGATGGAAGGACACAACAACAAAGGCGTTTTCAAATGCCTCGTAAGCCACGACGGACTCTATGACGCCGTCAGTGCATTCGGATCGACCGAGGAGCTCTGGTTCCCAATATGGGAATTCAAGGGGACGCCCTGGACAAACCCGAAACTGTATCAGAAATGGTCGCCCAGTTCGTACGTTAAGAACTTCAAAACTCCGATGCTCGTGATTCACAGCCAGAATGACTTTCGACTGGACGTGAGCCAGGGGTTCCAGCTTTTCACCGCGCTGCAGATGATGCATGTCCCATCCGAGATGCTATATTTCCCAAACGAGTACCACTTCGTCGTGAAGCCCCAGGATTCACGCCTCTGGTGGAACACAGTGCTGGGCTGGATCGGTAAATACGTCGGTAAGTAAATGCGGCGGTGTGCGAATAACTTTCTACTTATCTGAAAGTTAGATGTGTCAATATCGGCAAGGGGCGTGGTGAGAACGCTGATCCGGTTCTCCACGCCGCTTGCATTCTCCTCTGCTCCCCATAGCTCGTGATGCCGGCAAGTCCGTCAACCGGTACTCACTTCTCTTTCATTTCCGCGCGAACCGTTTTGTTTTGTCGCAGTCAACTTACAAATTAACCTAAGCCAAGGGTCGGTTCAGGATCCATTTACGCTTGAATAACTGACGGCACTTTTTCAACGAGGATTGCAAATGTTTCTTTCAGATCAGACAGTAGACGCTTCAAAAATCATACAGCTCATGCTTGCTCCCGCAGTGATGATCAGTGCATGCGGCCTTCTTCTTCTCGGGGCGAACAACAAATACTCGAGCGTCGTGAACAGGATACGCCTCATCAACGACGAGAAACGCCGGCTCGTCGTGAAGGCGGGCGACAGGGAATTTACGCCGGAGGAGAACCTTCGCCTGGAGAGCATTGCCAGGCAGCTCAAGCATCTCAGTGTTCGCGCGAGGCTCGTGAGGAATTCGGTTCTGAGCTACACGACCGCCGCCGCCTTTTTTGTATTAACCTCGCTCCTGATTGGTGCCGCGGTGTTCCAGGGTATCGTAGAGCTACACTACCTTTCGACTGCGATGTTTCTTGTCGGAATGCTGATGGTTTTTGCCGGAGTCGTGTTCGGGTTTTTTGAATCGAAGAAAGGGTTCGACATAGTTCAACTCGAATTGAAAGCGGAAGAATAGCTGTTTACGGAATGCTTTAGAATTCAACAAAGGTCAGGAGGGTCCAATGGCAGCCGTAGTATTTGACATCGAAACGTCCGGGTATTTACCGGAAACATTCGACAAGGCGCAGATCGATTACCTTATGAAGGGGGCGGATAAGGAAGAGAACGAAGAGAAGCGGGAGCAGATGAGGACCGAGCTCATCAAACAGCTCAATCTCTGGCCTCTCACGGCGCAGATCGTCGCGATCGCTCTCCTTAACGTAGAATCGGGAAACGGCATCTCACTTTACTGCGCCGACGAGGAGACGGAGAATGAAAAGAAGGAAGGCGGGAATACTTTCCTCTATATAAGCGGCGACGAGAAAAAGGTGCTTGAGAAATTCTGGGAATACATAGTCAAGTTCGATGATTTCATCACCTTCAACGGGAGGAGTTTCGATTGCCCGTTTGTAATGTTGCGTTCCGCCATGCTCGGCATCAGACCTTCGCGTGATCTCATGGCAGGAACCAGGTATTCGATGAGTCACCATGTCGACCTCCTGGAGGAGCTGACATATCACGGTGTCACGCGAAAATTCAACCTCGACTTCTACTGCAAATCGTTCGGCATAGAGAGCCCCAAGTCCCACGGCATCACCGGCTACGATATCAACGATTACTTCCGCGGAAAACGTTTCACGGAGATCGCGGAATACTGCATGGGTGATGTCATCGCTACTGCCCAGCTCTACAGGAAATGGAAGGATATGCTCCACGGGGTTAAATGGTAGATCTCACAGGGCAACAAAAAAAAGCTCTCGAGCTGGGGAAGCACATATCGGTTACCGCGAATGCGGGTTCTGGTAAGACACGCGTCCTGGTCGAGCGCTACGTCGCAGCAGTACGGAGCGGAGCCGGAGTCGGGCAGATCTTATGCCTGACCTTCACTGAAAAGGCCGCTCTCGAACTTCGCGAAAAGATCGGCGCCCGTATAAACTCGGAGTATCAGAACGCCAGGAACAGCGGTGCGGATTATGCCGCCGCTTTCAGGGATGCGCGGGACAAAATGCTGGAAGCAAATATCAGCACGATACATTCCTTCTGCTCCCAGACGTTGCGGGAATTTCCGATCGAGGCTGGCATAGACGCGAACTTCAAAGTTCTCGAGGATTTCGATGCCTCATCAATGAAGGAAGACGCCTGCGCGGAGGCGATCAGGGGTTATCTCGCCGAAGAACGTCCGCATCCCTCCGGGCCGAGGACGGATAGAAACGTACACAACCTTCTGGTGAGGATCGGTTACGGCAGGGTCCTCGCGCTGCTCATCGAACTGCTTCATAATCGCGAGAAAATCGAACATTCGAAGCTAAAGGGAAAGAGAATTCTTCCCGACGAGGAAACAATCCGCCGTCACTGGCTGAACCTGGCAAAGGCAGTTTCCGACGTCATAAGGCTGAATGTCTCCAGGAAGAAGGGCGATTTCAGCGAAGAGGTGAACGCGCTGAACGACCTGATCGCGAGCGACTCCGGATCCCTGGGCCCTCTTCTGGCGGAGCTCGAACGAACATTGGATAAAATACTGACGAAGGCGGGCACTCCAAGGAAACGAGAGGTTGTGGTTGAAGACGGCGGCAGTTTCTCCCATGACGACGCATTATCCGTGCTTCAAACCGCCTTCGCTGCCGTTGAAGATGTCTCGGGAGAGTCGCTTGCCGCAGACACGAACGGTTACCTTCGGCTTCTCGGTACTATCGCAGAATTGTACGGGAAGAGCGAGGAAAACTATGCGCACAAGAAATACCTTATGGGTGCACTCGACTTCGACGACCTGCAGATACTTACCATGCGGCTGCTCAGCGAGAATGAGGGCGTCAGAGACATGCTTGTCTCGCGCTTCAAGCACGTCATGGTGGATGAATTTCAGGATACCAACTTCCTCCAGTACGAGATTTTTCTGCGCCTGATCGACAACTTCGGATCGGAGGCAAGGCTGTTTGTGGTAGGTGATCCGAAGCAATCCATTTACCGTTTCCGAAATGCGCAGGTGGAAGTCTCTCAGACTGCGAGTGAGAATCTTTCGACAATCGAGGGCGGGCTCAATCTGCCGCTCTCCGAAAGCTTCAGGATGAACTCGGACATCGCAGCCTTTGTGAACGCCATATTTCCCGAAGTCTTGAAGGGAAGCAAAGTCTTCGGACTGGCGGGGTTCCCTTCTATGGATCAAACGACGTATAACGCACTCGTA
>JAJYGB010000302.1:1026-5218 GCA_021785235.1 Bacteroidota bacterium | reverse complement strand
ATATTTGTAGATTAAATCCGTCAGAAGCGTTCCTGAAGGAAGTTCAAAGACGCCGGGCTTGTTTACATGCCCGCTCACACCATACAGCAGTGTGCCAGGATGCTTCTCCGCGCCGATCTTAGCAAACCATTCCGCGCCGTTCCAAATAATGGCAGGCACATTCGTCAGGGTCTCCACGTTGTTGATCGTCGTGGGATTGCCCCATAGACCGTTCGAAGCCGGGAAGGGAGGTTTCACCCGAGGATAACCGCGTTTCCCCTCGATCGATTCCATGAGCCCTGATTCTTCGCCGCAAATATAAGCGCCCGCACCACGATGCACATAAAGGTCGACGGAGAAATTGGAGCCCGCGATATTTTCGCCGATGTACTTGCGGGAATACGCCTCTTCCACCGCCTTCTCGAGGATTTTGTACCATTTGTAGTACTCGCCGCGAATGTAAATGTAGGCAGCCTTTATCCCCATGGCGTAGGACGCTATGAGAATGCCCTCGATAAGTTGGTGAGGATTGAACTCCAATATTTGCCTGTCCTTAAATGAGCCAGGCTCGCTCTCGTCGGCATTGATTGCCAGATACTTGGGCTTCTCATTTCCCTTCGGCATGAATGTCCACTTGAGCCCGGTGGGGAATGCCGTCCGCGTAGTCCTGATTTTTTCACCACGTCCGTGACAGCCGCGGGATCCATCGACAGCGCTTTCTTTAGCGCGCCGTAGCCTCCGTTACTTTCGTATGTCTCTATCTGTGCGAGGTTAGGAATATCGGGAAGAACAATCCTCGGAAATGCGGGATCGCCGTTCTGAGCGTAGAGTTTTATGGAGTCGGACATTATCGTTGAGCCTGCTTCCTGAATTCTTCTAGTAAGTTGTCGAGCTTTTCCGCGGTAAGATCTTCATAGTAGTCGTTGTTAACCTGCATCATTGGGGCGGTGCCGCAAGAGCCGAGACACTCAACCTCCTTCAGAGTGAACATGCCGTCGGAAGTTGTCTCACCCACCTTTATGCCTAGCTTGTGCTCGAGATGCTCGATGAGATTATCCGCTCCGCGGAGCATGCAGGATATGTTGCCGCAAAACTGAATATTATACTTCCCCACCGGCTTCTTGTTATACATCGTATAAAAAGTCACTACGCCAAGGACATGGTTGAAAGGCAAGCCAAGCAGTTCGCCGACGTAATGCATGGTCTCTTCCGAAATCCAACCGAATTGTTCCTGCGCGACCCAAAGTACGGGGAGCAGCGCCGCCATCGGCTTAGGATAGCGCTTCTTTATTTCTTCAACTCTGTGAAGGTTCTCTTGTGTAAACACTGTCTCTAGTTCTCGATTCTGGTTTTTGAATTCTTATTTATCCGCTTCACCCATAATCGGGTCGATGCTGCCGATGATCGCGACCACGTCAGAGATCATCTGTCCCTTCACGAGGTAAGGGAGCGCCTGAAGGTTGCAGAATGAAGGAGAGCGTATCTTAAGCCTCCACGGATGACCGCTTCCATCGCTCATGATATAGAAGCCGAGCTCGCCCTTCGAACCCTCCGTCGTGACGTAGACATCGCCTACATCAGGATGGACGCCGTCATTGACTATCACGAAGTCGTGGATGAGCTCCTCCATCTTGTTATAAACTCTTTCCTTTTGCGGGAGCACCTTCTTGGGAAGATCAGCCTTGATTGGGCCCTGTGGAATCTTCTCAAGCGCCTGGCGGACTATTTTCACGCTCTCCAGCATCTCGCGCATCCTTACCATATATCGCGCGAAGCAGTCGCCCTCTTTCTCGGTGATCACGTCGAAAGAAAGCTGATCGTAGACGAGATACGGCGAAAAAATTCTGATATCGTGCTCGATTCCGCAGCCGCGAAGATTCGCCCCGCTGAAGCTGAGACCGATCGCGGTTTCGGCATCTATCGCTCCAACGCCGACCACTCTGTCGAGGAAGATTCTATTCTTGTTTAGCATCTTCATGATCTCGGCGTGATGGTGCGGGAATTCGTCGATAAACTTCTTGATTGCCTGTGCGGTCTCGTCGGTCAGATCCTGTGCAACTCCGCCGATCCTCGTGTAGCTCGTCGTGAACCGGACACCCGTGAGGAGATCGAATATATCATAAAGCTTCTCCCTTTCTCTGAACGCCCAGAGGAACACTGTCATGGCGCCGACATCCATTGCCATGGCTCCAATAGCCATCAAGTGGGAAGAAATTCTGGCGAGCTCCGCGCCGATAACTCTGATATACTGCGCGCGAGGTGGAGCCTCGACTCCAGCGATCTTCTCGACTGCAAGGGCGTAGGCGACGTTGTTCGCAATGGGAGAAATATAATCGAGCCTATCGGTGTGTGGAATAAACTCCATGTATGTCGAGGCCTCGGCGATCTTCTCGTATCCCCGATGCAGATAGCCGAGCTCAGGTATGCATTCAACCACCGTTTCCCCGTCGAGCTTTACAAGGAGCCTCAGCACGCCGTGAGTTGCAGGGTGCTGCGGGCCCATATTGAGAACCATGTAATTCTCAAGAGGATCTTCAAGCGCCACGTTGGTATCTTTATCTTCAAGCGCCCTCACAATCTGGGCGACATTATCCTTGTCACGAGATGAATTAGCCATCAAAGAATTCTCAATTCTAATTTTTCATTTCTGAATTCGCGAACGCGGGCGCCTTACTTCCTCGGGAGAGGGATGGAGCCCGGCACGCCCATCTGCGGGAAATCCTTCCGCAGAGGATAATAATCGTACTCTTCCGGCATATACATCCTTCTCATATCAGGATGGCCTTCGAAGACAATACCAAACATATCGAACGTCTCACGTTCATACCAGTTCGCAGCGGGATAGACCGAAGTCAGTGTAGGACAAACCGGATTGTCGCCGTCCACCTTCACCTTAAGCCGGACCCTTTCCTTGTTCTTGATGGATGTCAGATGGTAAACAACCAAGAACCGCTCCGCGACCGGAACTTCTTCAGGGCGATAATCATGCTCCACGGCGAGGTACGCCTTTCTAGACGACGCGTCCTCAAAATTGAGCATGTCCGCGCCGCAGATATCAGATAGGAAGCTGAACTCGAATTCCGGGTCTTCCTTGAGAAACCGGCAAACCTCAGCTATGACATCCCTCTTAACCTCGACGGAAACCTGCCCCTTGAACTCCGACACAGAAACCACACTCTCTCCGAAGGCAGCCCGGAGTTTCTCTTCAATTTTCTCTCTCATTTGATTTTAGTCCACCAATATTTTTTCTGGCTGCCGCTGCTGAGTCGCAGTCTCACCGGCTTGAATTCTCTTCTGGATCTCCATTAAGGCTTTCAGAAGCGAATCCGGACGGGGAGGACAGCCACCGACATAAACGTCGACCGGCACAAACTGGTCTATTCCCTGCACTACCGAATATGAGCGATACATTCCGCCGCTCGACGCGCAAACGCCCATTGAAATGACCCACTTCGGGTCGGGCATCTGATCGTAAATCTTTCGGACTACTTTTGCCATTTTATATGTAACAGTCCCGGCAACGATCAGGAGGTCGCTCTGGCGCGGGGAGAATCTGAACACTTCCGCTCCGAATCGGCTCACGTCATATCGCGGGCCTGCAAAAGCCATCATTTCAATAGCACAACAGGAGATGCCAAGCGGCATAGGCCAGAGAGAATTCTTCAATGACCAGTTGAAGAGCGCATCCACGCGGCTGGTCAGGAAGCCTTCGTTCTCATTTGTTCTATTTACTGCCACTGTAAAGCTCCTTTTTTAATCACGTAATAATATCCAATCAAAAGTATGACAACAAAGATCAACATCTCTATAAATCCAAACCATCCCAGCGACAAAAAGTTCACCGCCCACGGATAAGTGAAAACAACTTCAACATCGAAGAGTATGAAAAGGATCGCAACCAAATAGAATCTGACCGAAAATCTTTCGCGGGCGGTACGGATCGGCTCCATGCCGCTTTCGTAAGTTGAAAGTTTTTCCGCGGTCGGCCGACGGGGGCCGAGTATTCTATTAATGTTGCCCATCACGATGCCTAATACCGCACCGACAGCCAGCATTAAGAAAATTGGGATATAGTTTGTAAGCATTCTCTCGTTCTCGTTTTAAAAAATCTAAATAATGGAGGGCTAAAAATCAAAGGATCCGCGGAGGATTAGTAGAATAGAGGAAGAAAATACGCCGCCCCCGGGGACTGGTTGAAAATGAGAATAACGGA
>JAJYGB010000302.1:0-1016 GCA_021785235.1 Bacteroidota bacterium | reverse complement strand
CGCATTTATCGGTAGTGTATCCTCGTCTATCGGATTGAGCCGAATCAAGTTTTCGTTTCAAGTTTTGAGTTTTGAGGAGATGAAGACTATATTCGAGGACAACTGTAAGCAAAATAAGGAAATCAGCAATGGTGAAGCTGGTAGCAATCTTCAAGAAGCCTGCCGACAAATCTGCTTTTGAGGAACATTACAAGAATGTCCACTTAGGTCTGGTTAGGAAGATGCCGGGCTTGAAGAGACTTGAGCTTTCAGAGGTGACGGGGGCGCCGGTATCCACGCCACAGATTTACCGAATGACAGAGATGTATTTCGATGATCAGGCAAGCCTCACGAAGGCAATCATGTCGCGGGAGGGAGTTGCGGCGGCGAAAGACCTGATGGGATTCGCGAAAGATGTCGTGCAAATGTTCTACGCAGATATAAGCGCGTAGCAAGGACTATCTATCCGCGGTATATGTCACCGAGACTTGGAATGATGTCGAAGGAAGGGCTGTCGGGCACAGGGGACTGCATCAATAGTCGGGCTGACTCCACTTTGAAAAATTCCGCTGAACCGCCGAGTTTTAGCGTGTTTTCAGGGACATCTATTGCCTGAGGCACAAGGGCTGACGAGTCCGGAAAAAGGGCCGGGGCTGGCGCAGCGCGTCGGTCTTCCGACGGCGATAGCCGTGGTGATCGGCAGCGTCATCGGGTCTGGCATATTCCTTGTGCCGCAAAAGATCGCGATGACACTCAACGACGCGGGATGGATCATAGCGGTCTGGTTGTTTGGAGGTCTCCTTTCCCTTGCGGGCGCTCTGACGAACGCTGAGGTCGCGGGGATGATTCCCGCCGCAGGAGGGCAGTACGTTTACTTCCGTGAGATTTATGGAACCTTCCCTGCGTTTCTGTACGGCTGGACAACCTTTATCGTCTACCAGACCGGGTCGATCGCCGCGATCGCGGTTGCTTTCGCAGAATATCTCGGATTTTTCTTCCCAACTCTTAGTTCGCTGAAGGTGAACTTCGGACTTTTT
>JAJYGB010000445.1 GCA_021785235.1 Bacteroidota bacterium | reverse complement strand
CGGGATGGCGTTCACGACGAAGCTTCCCTTCCCGAAATCGAGTATTACAAAAGAGAGTCCGAAGAACAAGAGAAGGGCCGTGCCTATCAGCTCAGACAGGTAAAGGCCCCATGGAATTTTGTTTTTCATAATTGGCAATTTAACAAGAGTGTCCGGTCGTATCCATACTTCGTTAGAATGTCTTTTATCTTTCCCGCTAGAAGGCATTGATATAGTTGACAAAACAGAAATCCCGGTACGAACTGCTCAAACACTTCCTTCTGATAGGCATCGGATGAATGTGCTCTACTCGTTTTCGCACCTTCATTGTCTAATTTGTCTATGACTCAATCGGTGGTCAACCACATTGGAATTCCCTTTCTATTGAGTTATAATTTCATCGATGTTTTTTCGGCGTCAGCTTTCAAATGTCCTAAGCTACGGAGCTTAAATAGGAACTCAACCACCATAGGAAATCTAAAATGAAACCCACCGCGAGAGTTCTTCTCTTGTCAATGATTATATCGGGAGTTTTCTCTTTCGCCGCGCGCGCGCAAGGCGTGTCCGGTGTTTCAGGGAAAAATTTACCCGCTTACATGGATACCAGCCTTACTTTCCGGCAGCGAGCGTCCGACCTGGTTTCGATGATGACGCTCAAAGAGAAAGTTTCTCAGATGCAAAACAGTGCGGTTGCGATTCCGAGACTCGGGATACCGACGTATAGTTGGTGGAGCGAAGGTCTTCACGGTGTGGCCAGGAACGGAATCGCGACCGTGTTCCCGCAGGCGATAGGGATGGCCGCGACATGGGATCCGAAACTGATACACGAGGAGGGAAGCGTCGTCTCGACGGAAGCGCGGGCGAAATATAACTACGCCATTAGCCTCGGCCAGCACCGACAGTACGCGGGGTTGACATTCTGGTCTCCGAATATAAATATCTTCCGCGACCCACGATGGGGGCGAGGACAAGAGACCTACGGCGAAGACCCCTTCTTGACATCGAAGATGGCCATCGCGTATATCACCGGATTGCAGGGAAATAATCCGAAATATTTCAAAGTAATCGCGACCGCGAAGCATTTCGACGCCTACAGCGGTCCGGAACCGCTCAGGCACGAGTTCAGCGCAAATCCTGATATGACTGACCTTTACGATACGTACCTCCCGGCTTTCAGGGCGGCGGTGAAAAAGGCGAAGGTATATTCAATCATGGCTGCTTACAACAGCTTGAACGGGATCCCGTGCAGCGCCAACCAGTTTCTGCTGACTGATATTTTGCGAAAGGATTGGGGCTTCAACGGTTATGTCGTTTCTGACTGCGGCGCGGTCTGGGATATTTATTACGGTCACAAATACGCTCCGAGTATCATGGCGGCATCTGTACTTGCCGTCAAAGCGGGTTGTGACTTAGCCTGCGGCAGCGAGTATTCGACTCTCGACGAAGCTGTTAAGAAAGGGCTCATATCGGAGGCTGACATCGACACTGCGGTGACGAGACTGATGCTCGCCAGATTCAAGTTGGGAATGTTCGATCCGCCGGGCGCGGTCCCATATTCAAAAATCACGATTGCCGATAACAACACTCCGGCGCATCGCGAGCTCGCCAGGAAGGTGGCGGACGAGAGCATCGTCCTCCTCAAGAACGCGGACAACACCCTTCCTTTGAGCAAGAAACTGAAATCGGTTGCCGTGGTGGGCCTCTACTCTCAGGACGAAAAAGTTCTTCTCGGAAACTATCATGGCACACCTTCCAATCCTGTCACGATCCTCCAGGGAATTAAAGACAAACTCGGGCCTTTGGTGAGGGTGCGTTTCGCCGCCGGCTACAACCTCCTGGAGGACAAGATCGTCAATCCGAGCGCGGTCCCTCTGGAAAATGTAAGTCCGTCGAACGGTTTCGGGGGACATGGACTGTACGCGGAATACTTCGACAACACGAATTTGTCGGGGAAGCCGGTTCTCACTCGTGTGGATAGCGCGACTCACATGTATTGGGGATTCAATTCACCGGGGAAGGATGTCCCGCCCCATGACTTTTCCGTCAGATGGACCGGCATTCTCACGCCGACGGTTACAGGAACCTACAAACTTGGCATAGTTACCGACCAGAAAGGAAAACTCTTTCTGAGCGGGAAGCTCATCGTCGACAATTGGACACATTTCCAGATAAACTCTTTTAAATCGAGAACCGTGCACCTTGTTAAGGGGAAGAAATACAGCGTCAAGATCGAATATGCGGATGACGGCGATTTTGCGGGAATGAGATTCGAATGGTTCAGGTTCATGAGCGAGCCTCCCTCCGCGAAGCTCATCCAGGATGCCGTGGACATTGCGAAGAAATCCGACGTAGTAATAGCCGTCGCCGGAATTTCCCCGCAGCTTGAAAGCGAAGAGAATGATAATATCAACCTACCGGGTTTCAAAGGTGGTGACCGGACATGGCTGAGACTTCCGGCCGGAGAAGAGCGCATGCTGCAGGCAATTCGCAAAACCGGGAAGCCAATTGTGCTCGTGCTTGTTGGCGGAAGCGCGCTTGCGATTGACTGGGCTCAGAGAAATATACCTGCCATAATGGACGCGTGGTATCCCGGCGAAGAGGGAGGTGCGGCAGTAGCGGACGTCATTTTTGGAGACTATGATCCTGCCGGAAGGCTTCCTGTGACATTCTATAAATCGGTGAAGCAGCTCCCTCCTTTCACCGACTACAGCATGAAAGGAAGAACCTACAGGTATTTCAAAGGGACGCCGCTTTATCCGTTCGGTTACGGATTAAGCTACACGACTTTCAAGTACTCGGATCTAAAGGTGAGCGGGGGCAAAGTGGGTTCGACAGACACAGTTGCCGTTTCAGTAAATGTGAAAAACACGGGCGACCGCGACGGCGACGAGGTCGTCCAACTTTACGTGAAGGATCTCACCGCGAAAATCCCGTACCCGATCGAGGCGTTGAAAGGTTTCGACCGCGTCTCAATTCCGAAGGGGGAGACCAGAACCGTCATGATGTTGCTTCCGGTGAAATCGTTGGAAGCTTACAGTCCCGAGAAAGGGAGGCTGTTCGTTGCGCCAGGCAATTACGAGCTCAGAGTCGGTTCGTCCTCAAGGGATATTAGACTTACGAAGACCATAACGGTGGAATAATGTGAGCTCTGCCGGCCGATCCTGGTCGTGAATTCGAAGTGGTCGCTGTCTCGCTTGACCGAGTGAGGTGGGGCCACTTTTTTTTACAGTTTCGCTAGAAACGCGTTATGGCTGCACAACCACCCTTATCAGTACTATCGGAACTTTTCTTTAAAACTTCACTTGCAATTCATCTACTGTGTTGTGAAATTGAAGCCGTTGAGCGAGCGTCCTGACGTATAGCAACTCGCCGGCGGATCCCCTCCTCGGTGTTGTTGCGGCAACACGGGACTTTTGACCTGGTAACAATCGGTCGAATATCCCTCCCTAATATTAAAGCGTTGGCAGAAAACAGGACGGAAAAATGCGTTTATTCACGGCAGTATTCTACTTCTTGTTCTTTTCCCTTACGGCTTGGGGGCATACTAGTCGAGTGGATGATCAAAACGCGGCGAAGTCGCGCATGCGCGTGGTTGGTCTTTCGATGAAGGGGGAGCGTAGCGGTCTCCATTTCAAATGCCAAACCGTTGAAGCTTCTGCTCTTGAAGTCTCATCAATTAGTCGATTCGCGCGACCTGCTCGAAGTATTCCTGATTGTCAAATTTAATGGCGATATAACGTCATGGTACGCCGGACCCATCGGCGCAATAAATTCTACTTGACATTCGCTCGATACCTTCTCAAATTAACGGCGATGGGAACTCGGAAGGAAATGGTTCGGATCAAAATATAGGTGGCATGTTTACGAATCCTCTTCGTAGCACAATGCCGATTCTTTCGTTAAACTCATAAGCAGCACACTCGCGTAGACATACCTCCGCATTTTGACATTCTCAAACACAGGAGGATAAAATGCGTGTCGTCACATCTTTTCTTTTCCTCATTCAACTGTCTGCTGTCGCGTTCGGTCAGGTGAAGTTATCTAACATTGGCAGTGCATACGTTCAGGACTTCAATTCGCTCGCGTCAAGCGACACTAGCAGTCTGGTCCCGTCAGGATGGGCCTTTCATGAGAGCGGAGACAAGGCGGACACAACTTACGTTGCCGGAACGGGCAGCAGCAACTATGGAAACACCTACAGTTTCGGTCTTGCCGCTTCGACAGATCGGGCGCTGGGTACATTGCAAAGTGCCACACTGATACCGGTCTTCGGTGCCAGCTTTCAAAACAAGACCATCGCAACGATCAAGTCGCTACAAATTTCATACGTGGGCGAGCAGTGGAGGTGCGGTGCCACGGGACGCCAGGATAGACTAGATTTTCAGTATAGTACGGACGCTACAAGCTTAACTGATGGCAATTGGATAGATGTTGATCTCCTGGATTTTGCGAGTCCAAGCACAACATCGACAGGTGCATTGAATGGGAATGATCCCGCAAACAGGGATTCGATCTCTGCGACGATATCCGGCCTTAACATCGCGAGCGGCGCGACCTTCTGGATTCGCTGGTCCGACTTTAACGCTACGAGTTCCGACGACGGACTCGCTGTCGACGACTTCTCGCTTACTCCACTTACCAGTGAGGTACCGCTTCGTGTCGTGATGCGCGAAACGTCCGCGAAGGCCGAGCAGGGAAGAGTAATGCTTACCTTTTCAACTTCGAGCGAGCTTGGCATCGCGGGGTTCAATATTTCTCGCGCGATTGAAAAGGCGGGGCCATTCGATTTGATCTCCGGTTATCTTTCGAACTCCGCGCTGAGAGCGCATGGCGAGGATAACTTCGGAGCAGATTATGCATTCGCCGACCTTAAAGCATTACCCGGAAAGACATATTACTACAAGATAGAAAGTGTTAGCGAGACAGGGGTTTCTGAGCAGGAGGGCAGCATTCTTACCGTGTCGGTGGAAACGCCGGAGGATTTCGTGGTTTTTCAGAATTTTCCGAACCCGTTTAATCCGCTGACCGCGATCGGTTACCGGCTCTCCGCGCCGAGTCGCGTGACGCTGAGAGTCTACGACGCGGCGGGAAGAGAAGTCGCGTTGCTTGTCGATGCTCTGCAGTCCGCGGGCGCTCACAGCGCAACTTTCGATGGATCGGGACACGCGAGCGGAGTTTACATCTACAGACTGGAGTCTGAATCACTCGAGGGTCAGAGAAATATTTCGGTGAAGAAGATGAT
>JAJYGB010000448.1 GCA_021785235.1 Bacteroidota bacterium | reverse complement strand
TTCCGATCCGTGGGGTCAATAGGGGCCGGTCAGACTCCCGGCGCTTATTCAGGAACCTTCACCCTGACGGTTGCTTACTAAAAGTTTCGCACTCCCCCTCCTGTACTAGATGGCGAAAGAGGCTCGGCACATTCAGTGCCGGGCTTTTTTTTTGCCCCTGCTCTGATACCGCATGTTCCCTACTTATCAAACAGATGAGTCTGCATCGCTCCAGGAAACCTCTCAACGGAGTTCATTTTTGACTTTTGAGCTTTGACTTTGGAAGGAGTACGCCCAGTTGGACTCGAACCAACAACCTACGGCTTAGAAGGCCGTTGCTCTATCCAATTGAGCTATGGGCGCATTGCAGAATAAAGATAATCAAAATCGGCATGAAAAGGCAATGAGATGTGGTTTCATTTTCGGTGTGGCGCGGGCGACATGGCAACCCCTATCAGGTGTCGCGAGACTCTAAATTGATTATTGTCGCCCCGAATGATATATTTTTGCACAAAATGCGGAAAAGCCATCGAATACGTAAACGCACTTCTCCAGTAAGTCTCAAAGTTCGCTACCCCAGTCTCAGTGAGCCGTTCAGGCAGAAGCTGCCGAACGGTGTCACGGTGATCGGTGAGAGCATACCGTCGGTAGAGAGCATTGCGGTCGGTGTCTGGGTGAACTTCGGTTCACGCGACGAGAAGAAGGAAGAGAACGGCCTCACCCACTTGATAGAGCACATGGTTTTCAAGGGCACCGGCCATTTTACGGCGGAAGAGATCGTGGGAAGCATCGAGGGACGGGGCGGGTACATTAACGCCTTCACGACCAAGGAATTCTCCTGTTACTACGCCAAAGTGTTCAAAGATGAACTTCCGCAGACCATGCACGTACTGTCGGACCTTGTAATTGATCCGGAGTTCAAAGAATCCGATTTGCAGAACGAAAGAAAAGTAGTCCTTTCCGAAATGCAGGAAGTGTACGACGATCCCGAGGATTGGGGGATGGACTTCATAGAGGAAAAGATTTTCGACGGCAATTCGCTGTCCATGCCGATAATCGGAAAGTCCTCGGTTCTTCGCGGTTTCAGGACGCGCGACCTTCGCAGTTTTCATTCCAGGAACTTCACGGCAGACAGAATTGTCGTCAGTGTCGCCGGCAACTTCGACAGGGAAATCCTGATTGATCTTGTTTCAGAATTCTTCGCCCCGTTGGCGCCAGCTTCGAAGATTTTCATCAGGAAGAAGCCGAAATTCAACGGGGCGGGGAATCATACTGTCCGGCGAGGTACGGGTAAGCAGGCGCATCTTATTCTGGGCGCGCCCGGGCCGGGTTTGGACGATCCGCAAAGGTATGCCGCTTCCATGGTCGGAGTCATTCTCGGGGACGGGTCGAGCTCGAGGCTCTATAAGAACGTACGTGAGAAGGGCGGGCTTGCATATACGATATACTCGTACGGCTCCGCATATGCGGACATCGGCGTGACGGGGATATACGCCTGCACGGCTGCGGGAGATTTCGCGAAGGCGGAGAAGAGGATCTACGCGACGATAGACGAGTTTGTGCAGCACGGTCCGACGAAGGAAGAAGTCGGCAGGGCCAAGGCGCAGCTGAAGGCGGGAATAATTTTCTCTCTGGAGAGCCTCTGGGACAGGGCCTCGCTCTTCGCGAGAGACGAGCTTTATTACGGGGCGAAATCCAGGTTTTCGGAATCGCTCGAGTCTATAGAAGAAGTCAGCGAAACAGACATCGCGGAGGCCGCGAGCAATCTTACAAGGGACGGATTTGCTTCGGTCAGAATATTACCCCAAAAGTCGAATGCGTAGCGGAGATCCTGCTGCGCCTGAAAGGAGAAACTAATCGATGATTGTCGGACTACTGAAAGAAATAAAACCAAATGAAAACCGGGTAGCACTCCTGCCGGCGGGAGTAGAGTTGATGGTCGCGCACGGGCACAAGGTTCTTGTGGAGAAAAATGCAGGTGTCGGAAGCGGTTTCCCGGATGAGTTGTATAAGAAATCCGGTGCAGGAATCGTCGCAACTGCCGGAGAAGTCTACGGCGCTGCCGAAATGGTCATGAAAGTGAAGGAACCCATCAAACCGGAATACAGGCTTATCCGGAACGGGCAGATAGTCTTCACGTATTTCCACTTCGCTGCGAGCAAAGAGCTGACCGAAGCCATGATGAAGTCCAAAGGCGTCTGCATAGCTTATGAGACCGTGCAGAGACAGGACCGGTCGCTTCCTTTGCTCATTCCCATGAGCGAGGTGGCCGGAAGAATGGCACCTCAGGAAGGCGCGAAATACATAGAGAAGACCATGGGCGGAAGAGGCATTCTTCTTGGAGGAGTGCCGGGGGTCGAACCCGCAGACGTCGTTATCATCGGCGGCGGTATCGTCGGACAAAATGCGGCAAGGATCGCTGCAGGGTTCGGCGCTAAAGTAACGATTCTCGACAACGATCTGTATAAGCTGCGCTATCTCGACGATGTCATGCCGAAGAATGTATTGACACTTGCCTCGAACCCGTACAATATCCGGAAAGCCGCCTCGCGTGCGGACGTACTCATCGGAGCGGTTCTCATCCCCGGCGCGAAAGCACCGAAGCTTGTCACGAGAGAAATGTTGAAAGACATGAAGGAAGGCGCGGTCATTGTAGATGTCTCCGTCGATCAGGGCGGCTGCATCGAAACATGCCATCCGACGACACACGAGAACCCGACATATATCGTCGAGGGTGTTGTCCATTATTGCGTTGCCAACATGCCGGGCGCGGTCCCGTTCACGTCGACCGTCGCCCTGACGAACGCGACGCTTCCTTACGCTCTCCAGATTGCCGACAGCGGCTGGAAGAAAGCTGTGAAGTCGAACAACGAGGTGAAGCTCGGTCTGAATATGGCATTCGGAAAAATTACTTATGAGCATGTGGCAGAAGCATTCGACTTCCCGTACACGCCCGTCGAGGAAGTGCTGGAATGAAACGAACACCGGCCATGCCGGGGAATTTCCGGTTCATGGCAAATCCAAATCGCTCCCTGGCTGTTGTTTGGAAACGTGCATATTTATTACTTTATTTTCGTTAGAAATGGTAGGATGAAATGCCTAAGGTAACAATAGTCGAAGATCCCGTTGACGGGAAGGGAAAGACTGTAGAAGTCGAAAACGGCACGACGGTGATCCGCGCGGCGGCGCAGGCCGGCGTCGAGATCCCGCATTTCTGCTGGCATCCGGGATTGTCCGTTGCCGGCAATTGCAGGATGTGTCTCGTTGAAATAGAAAAAATGCCGAAACTGGCTATCGCGTGCGCTACGCAGGTATCCGAAGGTATGGTGGTACACGTGAATTCGGACAAAGCAGTCGAGGCAAGAAAAGCGATTCTCGAGTTCATACTCATAAACCATCCGCTTGATTGCCCGATATGTGACGAGGCGGGCGAGTGCAACCTTCAGGATTACACGTACAGTCACGGTCCGGGGCACAGCGCCTTCGAAGAAGCGAAAAACAAAAAGCCGAAAAGGGTTCCGCTCGGACCGAACGTCGTCTACGATGCCGAGAGATGCATCCTTTGTTCGCGCTGCATCAGGTTTATGGACGAGATCGCGAAGGAGCCGACTCTCACATTCGTCGAGCGGGGCGACAGGGTCTTCATAGACACATTCCCCGGCAAAGATCTTACGAATCCCTACTCGATGAACGTGATAGACCTGTGTCCGGTCGGGGCGCTCACCAATCGTGAATACAGGTTCAAAGCCAGAGTCTGGGAGACGTCGTCTACGGAAGGAATTTGCCCCGGATGTGCACGGGGCTGCGACGTCAATATCTGGGTGAGGAACAACGAGATTCTCCGTCTCACGCCGCGACACAACCCGGAAGTAAACAACTACTGGATTTGCGACAACGGCAGGCTGAATTCATTCCGGCACGTCAATTCCGGTGAACGACTCAACTCCCCAATGATCCGCAAAGACGGGGTTCTGCAGGAAGCCGGCTGGGATGAGGCGCTCGCGCACGCCGCGGATGCGCTGAAACCGTTCTCGAAGGACGAAATTGCCGTTCTAGGCTCGGCTTTCTCATCCGTCGAAGACAACTATGTCCTCCGAAAATTTGCGAGACAGGTGCTCGGCACTCAAAACATCGATTTTTTCCGGCACGAGATCGAGGGAGACCAGGATGCCCTGCTGATACGCGCAGATAAGTCGCCGAACGCGTACGGTGCCCTCGAGGTCGGCGTCGCGCCGTCGAAAGGTGCGGATGTAAACCGCATTTTCGAACTCATCGCATCGGGAAAAATCAAGGCCCTCTATGTCATGGACGACGACATCGCTGCTACCAAGGAGCGTGAGGAACTGCTCGCCAAGCTCGATGTCCTGATCGTGAATCACTGGGTCAGCACGAAGACCACGCAGCTTGCCGACGTCGTATTTCCGAGCGCGACATTTGCCGAGAAATTCGGGACGTATGTGAATTTCCTCGGACGTGTGCAGCTTTCCCGGCCGGCGGTCTCGACTCTCGAGCAGGAAAGAGTCCCGGGCAGGTTCAACATGAGCAGGCTCGACAAGTTCGGGAGCGCATTCGACAAGTGGAACAAAGGTCCGCGCAGGAATGTCCGGTCGTCGTGGGAGATCATCTCCGCAATCGGCAGCCTCCTCGGCGGCAAAATGCGCTACCAGTCCGCTGAGAAAGTGTTCGACGAATTGGCCCAATCGATTCCGAGCTTCAAGGGATTGTCTTACGCCAGGCTCGGCGATCGTGGTGCGCCTCTGAAGAAAGCGAAAGAAGAAGCACTGGTGAAATGATGGCATCCGGAAATTCTCTTGCCAGACACTCTGATTTTTGATGAATAGCCCGTGCGATCCAGGTTTGTTAATTTGAGCGTGCGGCCCAGACTACGTCGGTTACAAATGCCCATTTACAACTCCGCGCGTTTGGCTGTTATCGAATAGAATAACTGCCAACGGCTCTTGCAAAGAAAGAACTAGAGACTAATGATAGCAATCGAAGCCCTTATTAAGATCGTAATTCTTCTTCTGGTGGTGCTCGGGATCGTTGCGTACCTGGTGCTGCTCGAGCGAAAAGTAAGCGCGTATATGCAGGACAGGATCGGTCCGAACCGCGTCGGCCCGAAAGGGTTGTTCCAGCCTATCGCGGACATTCTGAAGCTGATATTGAAGGAGATGATCGTCCCCGAAAAGGCCAACAGCTTCATTCACGCGCTCGCGCCCATCATTTCCATTACCGTCGCGGTCGGTGCGCTCGCAGTCATA
>JAJYGB010000538.1 GCA_021785235.1 Bacteroidota bacterium | reverse complement strand
CTTACACGACAAGATTGGAAGATCGGCTGCAGGTGCATCGGCTTCCACAGCGGACGCGACTCGATGTTCTCCTTTTCCAATGCGAGCCGTATGTCCTCCCGAGTCACGCCCACCGACGACCCGTCGAGCGTAATGCACGTAAGCCAATAGTTCGGCTCGCCGTAGGGAGCGATAGGCATGAAAGCGATTCCCGGAACATCGGCAAATGCTTTCCTGTAGAACCGATTGATCGCCTTGCGTCGCGCAATTTTCCTGTCTAAGTTCTCCAGCTGCCCGCGACCCATGGCAGCAAGGATATTACTCAGCCGGTAGTTGTAACCAATTTGCGAATGCTGATAATGCGGGGCAGCATCGCGCGCCTGTGTCGAAAGGAACTTTGCCTTTTCTATGTACTCTTTCTTTGCCGAGAGGAGCATACCGCCGCCACTCGTGGTGATAATCTTGTTCCCATTGAAGGAGAGGACCCCCATTTCCCCGAAGCTGCCTGCACACGCATCGTGGTAAGTCGCGCCGAGTGCCTCGGCCGCATCTTCCACAATCGGGATTTCGTACTGCGCGGCAAGCGAGACTATAGGATCGTAGTCCGCGCATTGTCCATAAAGATCGACAACCACTATCGCTTTTGGAAGCTTTCCCCTTTTGGCACACGACTCAAGTTCTTCGTTCAGCAGTTCCGGATCCATGTTCCATGTACGGTAATTGCTGTCGATAAAGACAGGCGTCCCGCCGCAGTATGTGACTGCGTTCGCCGTGGCAGAGAATGTGAAAGTCGAGCAGAGCACATCGTCGCCCGGCTTCACACCGAGCATAAGGAGAGCGAGGTGTATCGCTGCAGTGCCGCTCGATAGAGCCGCGGCGTAAGGGACTCCGACCTTGAGACACATCTCTCTTTCGAAGGCGTCGACCTGCGGACCGAGCGTCGTAATCCAATTTGATTCATAAGCTTCGAGAAGAAGCTCGCGCTCTCGGCCGTCAAGATGGGGAGGAGAAAGATAGATTCGATTGGTCATACTTCGTAATAAAAAGAAGGGATGTTGATCAGTGGCTCAGCTTGCTTGATCGATCAATTGGTTAGGAGTGCGTTTTTATTTTTGATCTCTGCAGCACTGAATCCGCAAGTGCCTCTTTCATCTTATTCAAGATCTCATCCTTCCCTTTGCGGATTCCCACGCATTTGCAACTGGCACCCTCATAGACGTGCCAGGCTGCTAAACTCGTTTTGACAATAGTTCCGGGTTCGACGACGACCCCTTGACCGATTTTAACTCCCGGATACACAATCGCGTTCGCTCCAATGAAACACAAAGCTCCGATGTCCACTGGAAGCCTATGGACTTTGCGGAAGTTTGGGGGAACGGACGGTGTAAATAAATATGGACCGAAGATGTCATCCGTCCCCGTTATTATTTTTGCACCATATGATATCTCCGAAAAATCTCCGACCGTGAGACTTCCTCCGCCGCTCACCATGGAATAGGGACAGAAGTGCACGTACTTACCGATGTGAATGCCACCCGTTGCCATCAAAAACGTAAAGTCATCAATCGCTGCGAAGTCGTCCAGGAAGAGGTGCCCCAGATCCACGATGCGCGAGCTGCCGTAGACTCGTGCCCCCAAGCCAAAATAGAGACATTTGTCTTCGATATTTGGCGGCGGGATCTTCATAAGCTCATTAACTCAGGACTTTGGGGAATACGAAGCTGTAGGGGGACCTACCCAGACAAACTTGTTACCTCTTTCTGATTCCTCACTCCTTGGGCTTTGCAATTATTCGTTCTTTGTATCGGTAGAAGACAACTTCGTCATGCCGGCGGCTATTTTATTGTTGTTCCCTACTTTTATCTCGGGTATCGTGGCACTGTTGATGCCGAAGAGATTTGAATCGCCGATTTCGGTGAACCCGGAAAAACAGACATTAGGGCTGATGAAATTGAACTTACCGATTTTTGTATCATGGCCAACACTGCAGCGGGAATTTATGAGCGTGTAATCGCCTATCACCACATTCGGACCGAGGTTCGCCATCGGACCCACCACGATGCCGGTTCCCAGGGTGGCAGAAGGCGAAATGTACGCGGAGCTATGAATCACGGATGCGAATGCTGCTCCTTTGGACAGGAATTCCTCTACGAAATATTTTCTGAATTGAAGGTTGGCAATGCCCATCACATACCGGCAGTCTGTTCTGATCTGATGCCCCTTAACCCCTCCGACCAAAGGGCCTGAGAGTCTGTACCTGTTGTAGTTTGTCGGATTGTCGTCGAGGAAGCCGAGTATCCTGATTCTCTCGCTGTCACTGCGCTTGTTATTGTACTCGATATAGTCGTTGATTTCTGCGCCATGGCCGCCCGCGCCTATGATTATGACTTCCTTCATGCCTACCTCGCCGTGTATCCTCCGTCGATTATCAGGTTGGTTCCGGTGATCCATCTTGCCGCATCGGAGAGGAGGAAGGCACAGGCGTTTGCCACATCTTCCGTCCTGCCCAAACCGAGAGGATGGAGTGCCGTGACCCGTTGGAGCGCCTCTTCAGATTGGCTGTAGACGGCATTCTTCGACATCGGGCTTTCGACCACGCCCGGTGAAACCGCGTTTACCCTGATCTTTCTTGGCGCAAGTTCGAGCGCCATCGATCTGGCGCCTGCCAGGAGCCCGCCCTTCGAGATGCTGTACATTGTCTTCGCGACTTCACCCACAACGCTCATCACCGAGCTTAAGAAGATTACGCTCCCGCCCTCCTCAGCAAAATACTTTTTGGAAGTTACTATCTGAGTGAAATTGACGGACGCTGTCACGTTCGTATCGAGTATCTTCGTCAGCCTCTCCGGCGTGCTCACTTTCAGGGGAAGAGTGGCTGAGATCCCTGCCGAGTTGATCACTCCATCAATCCTGCCGTTTTCCTGGACGATCCGCGCGACGAGCGATTCAACTTGGTCGAAATCCGTCAGGTCTTGAGAGTAAGACGAGTGGCGGGCCCCATCGGGCAGTATCTCTGCCGTTTCCCCGAGCCTCGATTGGTCGCGGCCCAGAAGGATAACCGCAGCCCCGAGCTTCGAACAGGTGATTGCGCACTCCCGTCCTATGCCCGAAGAGGCTCCCGTTATCACAATTCGCTTACCTTGCAGTGTGAAAGGGTTTTCCATGGGCTAATCTCTATGGCCTGGCATCGTTGTGGGCGCTTCGGGAACACCGTCCGGTTTTCAATGACACTCAAACCTCCACCAGGTCGCTTATTTGACAATCCTGGAAGTTGACTATGGCGGACGCCCATGAGAGGCCGACGCCAAAACCGGACAGGAAGACTCTCTTCCTGTCTTTAAGCTTGTCGCGAAGCTGGGTCGCGATTGTTAAAGGAATCGATACCGAAGAAGTGTTACCAAACTTCTCAATTGACATTGGGACCTTGGCGCTGTCAAGTTTCAGTTTCTTAACCAGGTAGCCGTTCATGAAAGCGTTCGCCTGATGAAAGACGAAATAGTCGAAGTCCGCGAGAGTGTGACCCGTAGTTCTCAAAATCGAGTCGATATCTTTGGGAACCTCACGGATGAGGAAGTTGAACACATCGCCTCCATCCATATAGCCGTGCTCTTCGCTTCGGATATTGCCGTACTCATCGACGACTTTCTCTTTGACAGTCTCACAGCTGCTCGGCATCCTGTAGCCTCCGGCGTTGATCTTGATGAGAGAATGCCTGGAGCCGTCGGAGTTCAAACTGAAGTGGCTTTCGCCAAAGTTCTCATCCTTTTCGATAAGCGCCGCGACGCCGCCGTCGCCAAAGAGGAAAGCCACCTGCCTGTCCTTTGCCGAGTAAACACGCGAACGCGTTTCACCGTCAAGCAGTAATGCCTTCCTGAAATTGGACTGCTGCATGAGCGAATAAGTAATCGACATTCCGTAGAGAAAACCCGAACATCCGAGGTTGACGTCGAAGGCCACTGCCGATTTGGGCAGGCCGAGCCTATCCTGCAGAACTATCGATGTCGCAGGCATCCTGAAATCCGGCGTCTGGGAGATGAAGATCAGCAAGTCAATCTCGGATCTGTCAACGTGAACGTCGACCAGGAGCTTCTCAGCGGCCGCAAAACAGAGGTCGGAGGCACAGGTGGAATCGTCCACGAACCTTCTCTCTTTTATCCCCGTCTTCTCGGAAATTTCCTTCGCCGTCTCGGCAGAGAAGAAGGATGTGTAGGTGAAATTATCGATTATTCGCTTCGGCACCGCCGCCGATAGCGCGGAAATTCCGACGTTACTGTATTTCAAGTACGCCATCTATAAAGCCTCTTTGTTCTTTCGAGGTTCACTTGACATTGGAGAGAGTCGGCTCCTTATTTGGATTGAGTCTTTATTTCGTTCAGCAAATCGCCCACGGTATTGAGTTTGTTGAGTTGTTTAGTCTCGATAGCAACCTGGAACCGCTCATCCAACATGGCGATGACGGTCAGCTGCCCGAGGGAGTCCCACTCCTTGAATTGTCTGAAATTGTCGGTCAGTTTTATTTCCCTGTCCTCAATTTCGAGGGCTTCCTTCAAACCGTTGAAAAGTTCTTGTTCCATAATTGCTCCTTCTAAGTCTTTGAGAATTATTCAATCCCGTACCGATCGTATGAGAGTGAATGCCTCAGCTCTTTCGAAGCCCACAGTAGCGCCCCTGTATCTTGCCAGGCTTTCGATATTGTCGATCGAGCGCGGGTTGGGAAAGTCCCTCAGTTGGCTCTTGTATTCCCTCATCGCCTTGATTTTCGCATCCAGCTGGTCAGTGATGTTTTCGAAATGATTTGGCACGAACGCGTCGGATGCGAACGGCGGTGACCACTCGGTCTCCGACAAGGTTTCGTAACTATAAACTTCCTTTACAGTACAACCATTGACAGGTCTTGCAGCGACGAGTCCGGCTTTGAAAACAATCCGGTGGTCGTGGTGAATGTCTCCGTGATGGGGAAGATACAACTGGGTTACACGATGTTTCGTTATTACCTGCGAAATGGAACTCGATAGTTCCGAAAGAGAGACTAAGTCGAGTTCGGGCGCGTGGTAATCCAAGAACAGAGTATCGTTTACTCCAAGGAGTCTATGTGCCCTTAGCCCCTCTGCTCTGACGATCTTGATTCGTTCGTCAGTATAGAGTTTCGGAGAACCTTTAGTTACAATCAAGATGTAAACGGCCTCGTTATTGTCTGCGGCTTTCTTAATTGTCCCACCACAGCCTAAGACCTCGTCGTCGGGGTGTGGAGCTACTACAAGGAT
>JAJYGB010000014.1 GCA_021785235.1 Bacteroidota bacterium | reverse complement strand
ACCGGTGTAGGGATATCTGACGATGAGTTACCTTTAATATTCGACAGGTACCGCCAGGCCAAGAGTGCCAAGGGGTCGACGCAGAAGGGGACGGGCCTCGGATTGACAATCGTGAAGCGGGTAACGGAGGCTCATGGTGGAAAGGTTTTCGTCGAGTCGGTTCTCGGAAAAGGAACAAAATTTACCGTCTTCATTCCTGCCCGTGGAAACGACTGAAAGGCGATCCGGGACCAGACTCCGGCTGCCCAGTGCAGCCCTGATACATGGAAGGCATCCGATTTGAGTACGATGGACGTTCGTACGCTACTGAGCCTCTCGATGGTTCAGGGGGTCGGCGCCGCGCGACTCCGTGCACTCGTCAATCATTTCGGTGATCCCGAATCTGTTCTGGCTGCGGGGGAAAAACAACTCGTTTCGGTGGAAGGCATCGACCGGGGCCTGGCAAGAAGAATACTCTCACGTGGTGATTTCGAAAAAGAGGTGCAGGTTCAGCTATCAAGACTCAATAAATGGGATGCAAACCTGGTCACGTTCTGGGACAGTGACTTTCCGGAGAATCTCAAGAAGATTTACGACCCGCCGGTGATGCTCTTCGTGCGGGGCAAGCTTTCGCCTTCCGACAAATACTCTGTTGCGATCGTCGGCACGCGGAATCCGACAACATACGGCAAGCATGTGGCCGAGAAGTTTGCAGCCGAGCTTTCTGAACAAGGAATCATCGTTGTGTCGGGACTGGCGCGGGGGATCGATACGCTGGCCCACATGACGACCGTCAGATCGGGCGGCAGGACGGTAGCCGTACTCGGAAGCGGCGTTGATGTAATTTACCCGAGCGAGAACAGAAGGCTGGCTGACCAGATTCTCATGGGAGGTGCCATTATCTCGGAGTACTATATGGGTTCAAAACCTGATGCCGTCAATTTCCCGCGCCGCAACAGGATAATCAGCGGAATTTCACTGGGCACGATTTTGATCGAGACTGATATCAATGGCGGCGCGATGATTACCGCGGGGTCGGCCCTCGATCAGAACAGGGAGGTCTTTGCTGTACCGGGATCCGTCTTCGAGAAGAAAAGCCGCGGGACCAACAAGCTGATCAGGGAAGGACGGGCGAAACTCGTTGAAGACATTACCGACGTCCTTGAAGAACTCAAGTACAGGTTGAAACCGATTCTGAAGCGGCAAACACCGCCGCCACCAAAAATACAGTTGACCATTTTCGAACAGAAGGTGTTCGAATTGCTCACGGAAGAACCTGAACACATAGATGCACTCGGGGAAAGATGCGGAATTGCGATATCCGACCTTCTTGTCCAGTTGCTTAGTCTCGAACTGAAGGGTATTGTCAAACAGCTCCCCGGAAAGTATTTTGTAAAGTGTGAATAGGCGCTGAGAGCAGAGCACAAAGCGCGTGACGGAAATTTCGGAAATTGTCCGCGTCGCCCTGTGTGCCCTGCACACTTTGCAATTGTTCTCAAACAGCATGGAATAGAAGAAGGAATTTTATGATAATTGTGACTGGAGGGGCGGGATTCATCGGCAGTGCGATCGTCTGGAAGCTGAACCAGCTCGGAAAAGAAGATGTTCTCATAGTCGATAATCTTGGAACGGACGAGAAGTGGAAAAACCTTGTGCCGCTCAGGTATCACGATTATATGGAGAAAGATGAATTCCTGAGTCTCGTGGTGAACCAGAGGCTTGCTGCCCGGATGAGATCTGACAGGGAGCCGATCGAGGCCATCATACATATGGGGGCATGTTCGTCGACGACCGAGACAGATGCGACATACCTGGTACGAAACAACTTTGAGTACACCAGACAACTTGCAATCGTCGCAGTCAATGAAGGCGCCCGCTTCATCTATGCATCCAGCGCGGCCACTTACGGCGACGGCAGTAACGGTTTTGAGGACGGCGAAAGCAAGGTCGACTCGCTCAGGCCGCTAAACATGTACGGATATTCAAAGCAGCTTTTTGACCAATGGGCCATGAGGCGCGGGCTACTCGATAGAATAGTCGGATTGAAATATTTCAATGTCTACGGCCCGAACGAATATCACAAAGGAGACATGAGCTCGGTCGTGCTGAAAGCCTTCGAGCAAATTCAGTCCACAGGGAAGATGCGGCTCTTTAAGTCCTACAGAAACGATTATAAAGACGGAGAGCAGGTCCGCGATTTCATTTACGTCAAAGACGCGGTAGATATGACGCTCTTCTTTCTGGAAAAGAAAACGATCGGCGGGCTCTTCAATATCGGGAGCGGCACCGCAAATACCTGGAACCGGCTTGCGGCGGCGATCTTTGCCGCGACCGGGAAACCTCAGGAAATCGACTATGTGGATATGCCGGCAACTATCCGCGATAAGTACCAGTATTACACATGCGCGGATATATCCAGGATCAGGAAGGCGGGATATGCGGGCCGGATGACGAGCATCGAGGATGCGGTAAAAGATTACGTCAGAAACTACCTCGTGGCCGGAAAACGGCTCGGCGAATAGACGGCACAATCTTGATTCTCCGGGATTTTTAATCATTTGCACTCCTATAGCCGCAGTGTTAAATTGTTAGTGAAAATCGCTGAAAACTTCGTGTTCCGGCCTCTTTCGGCATTACATCAGGAAAGAGGGAGGAAGACGAGGGGCAGTAGCTCAGTTGGGAGAGCGCCAGAATCGCACTCTGGAGGTCGGGGGTTCGACTCCCCTCTGCTCCACAGGAGAGTTTTAGTTCAATGAAAGCAATGGAATGAGTTTTTGAGGTCAAGTCCTGTGCAACGGAAGGTTGCCGAACCCCGCCAGGTCCGGAAGGAAGCAACGGTAAGCGTACTGACCGTGTGACACAGTAAGCTTGGCCTCTCTTTTTTTTCACGGCTCGATAGAACCGCCCGATGTGTCGCAGTTAAACGGATGCGGCATCGGGGGCTCTTTAAAAATTTTGAAGTTCAACAATCGGTATATCGGTGTTAAAACGACATAGCATGGCAGGCTGGAAATCGGATTTTGAGAGGTCAGGTATCGCATCCATGGCCGGCTTCCGGGCAGTGTCGTTATCGGTTTCTTCGGTTTTAGCATTTGGGGAAGGGATAATCCCTTCATCCGTCAAATCATTTCTAAACACTATTTGCGGAGTCGTTTCAGACTATCTCCAGTGTGTTCATGAGAGTGTTTTCTATCATTCGGGGAGAGAGGCCGTTCCATGTAGCGGCAGGAATTCCAATTCATTTCTCACCTCGAAAGGATCGCTTCAGGCGGTCGCGATCTTTGCAGTGTCCGGAGGATCTCCGGGTTGTGATACGAAGATGACAGACGTGCCTCACAGCGGCGCGGTTTCTTTTTACCATCGTCACATACACTCTAGAAGAGTTTTGGGGAATCACATCGCAGGGTCACGGATCGAGTATCTGGATGACAGTCTAAGCCGATCTCCGCTCAAAAAGAACAGAGCAGGTATCTATGAAGAAGGAGATCGTAATCAATGAGACTGCCGACCAGGTACGAATCGCAATTACCGAGGACGGCAAGCTCGCAGAGATCTTTGTCGACACTCCCGGTAAAGAGCGGATGGTCGGCGACATCTATTTGGGGAGAATCGCAAGAGTTATGCCGGGCATCCGGGCGGCATTCATCGACATCGGGCACAAGCAGGACGCCTTTCTCCATTTCTCCGACGTCGACCCCAATATAGACGAGTATTCTTCGCTGATCGGCGAAGATGAATCCGAAATGGACGACGATGACGACGATGATGACGAAAAGGTGACCGTCGCTTCACCGGCAGAACACCCGGCGCACCCGCAACCACCCCAGCGTCCTCAACCCGTCCAGCAAAGAAGCTTCCGCCCGCCTCAAAGAGAAGTCAAGCTCGACCGCGGCCAGAGCATAATAGTCCAGGTGACCAAGGAGCCCGTCGGCAAGAAGGGTGTGCGTGTCACCAGCAAGGTATCGCTTCCGGGAAGATACCTGGTTCTTCTCCCATTCGACGGCCGCATCGGCGTTTCCAAAAAACTCTACAATTTCCGTGAGAAGAAGAGGCTGAGAAGAATTATCAGGAGTATGCTCCCCGAAGGGTTCGGTGTGATCATCAGGACTGTCGCTGAAGGCAAAGAAGAAGAACTCTTGAAGAACGACCTCGGTCAGCTAATCAAGACCTGGCGGGAAATCGAGAAAAGCCTGAAGACAGAACAACCCCCGATCCTCCTTTATAAAGATTTGTCCACCGTCTCAAGCGTGATCCGTGATCTCTTCAACAACGAAGTGCAGCGGGTCGTCGTGGATTCGAGACGGCTCTACAAGGAAATTACGACTTACGTGAAGTGGTTCTCGCCGAATCTTGTCGACAAGATCGAGTTCTATCGCGGAAGGCAGCCGATCTTCGACGTGTTCGGTGTCGCAAAAGATATGCAGGAATCGCTCGGCAGACGAGTTCCGCTGAAAACCGGCGGGTATATCGTCATAGACGCGACCGAGGCAATGACCGTGATCGATGTCAACAGCGGCCGCTATGCCGCAAGCAGGGAACAGGAGCAGAACTCGCTGCGCACTAACATGGAAGCCTCGCGTGAAGTTGTCCGACAACTTCGACTGCGGGACATCGGTGGAATCATCGTCATCGACTTCATAGATCTTGACGACGAGCGGAACAAGCGCAAAGTATATGAGGAACTCCGGAAAGAATTCAGAAGAGACAGGGCAAAGTCAACGGTCCTTCCGATGACCGAATTCGGCCTGGTGCAGATCACCCGCCAGCGGATAAGGCAGAGCATAATGCAGTCCTTCAGCGAAACTTGCCCGGTTTGCGCGGGAACCGGCATTGTCCAGAGCAGGGCCACCGTCCTCACCGATATAACCGGCTGGTTTGGAAGGTTCAGGACCGAGGGACACGGCGGGAGATTCTTCAAACTCACGGTCCACCCCTATGTTGCCTTCTATCTTAAAGAAGGAAAACCGAGCCATCTGTCGAGCCTTATGTGGAAGAACAAGGCGATCATCAGACTCGAAACCGACCCGACAATGCCGGTGAACTCTTTCAAGGTCTACTCAAATTCCGAAAAACGCGAGCTGACCGAAGGCTTCAAAGCTTAGACTGATCAGTTCGGGGTCGACGAAGGAACTCTTCAGCGTCAGGATTGCGGCGGTTTTTTCACCGCCGCGACTTGAAAAGTTAATCTTCCGGCTATCTTCCGGGACAAATTCTGGCATTGCGAACCGATCGTTTTTAACTTCAACCGGCGGCCATCCGGGAGTCCCGAACA
>JAJYGB010000569.1 GCA_021785235.1 Bacteroidota bacterium | reverse complement strand
CTTCGAATCAGAGCCAGACTTCGGACGTTGAAGGGATTTCGCGTCTAAACAAAAGTTTCGGCGACCTGCGAAAGGAAGTCGCGAAGGTCATAGTCGGCCAGGATGAAATTGTGAAACAGATCTTTGTGACAATCCTTTCGCGCGGTCATTGCCTCCTGATAGGCGTTCCAGGACTGGCAAAGACACTCCTGGTGAAGACACTTTCCGACGCGCTCAACCTGAAGTTCAGTCGAATACAATTCACGCCTGACCTCATGCCGAGCGACATAACCGGTACCGAGATCATAGATGAAAACATCAACACCGGTCAAAGGTCATTCAGGTTCGTCAAGGGACCGCTCTTCGGGAACATCATACTGGCCGACGAGATAAACAGGACACCGCCGAAGACCCAGAGCGCGCTCCTCGAAGCGATGCAGGAATATAGAGTGACCGCCGCGGGGCAGACCTTTTCGCTCGAACAGCCTTTTTTCGTCCTCGCCACTCAGAATCCGATCGAACAGGAAGGAACTTATCCGCTGCCTGAAGCTCAACTCGACAGGTTTATGTTCAATCTTTGGCTCGACTACCCATCATTCGAAGAGGAAGTCAGAATCGTTCAATCGACTACGGGAGATTACAATCCGACCGTTTGCAAAGTGATCGGTGGTGACGATATCACGTACTTCCAGGAGCTGGTGAGGCGAGTTCCGGTCTCGGATTCCGTCGTAAAGTACGCGGTCGAGCTGGCGAACCTTACACGCCCACAGAACGCGAAAGCCCCCGATTTCGTAAAGCAGTATGTGAGCTATGGGGCAGGGCCGAGGGCGTCGCAGTATCTTATACTCGCCGCGAAGACAAACGCCGCACTGGATAACAGGTTCAGTCCTGATATTGACGACGTCAAACGTACAGCTCTGCCGGTTCTTCGTCACAGGATCATTACTAATTTCAACGCCGAGGCGGAAAACACAAACACACCGGAGATTTTGCGCCGGCTTCTTGAGATCTGAATCGTGAAGGTCCATTCGGCTTTTCTTCTCCTTCTGGCGTATGTGGTACTCACCGTACCGAGCGTCTATGGGCAGAGCCGTTATTGGGTCTTCTTCAAAAACAAACCCGAGGCGGCAGGCTTTTCAGACTTTTCGCTGGGCGGGCCCGCTGAACAGTACCTCCTAAGCCATGACGTTTTGACACAGCGTGCCATCACCCGGAGGCTGAAAGTCCTTCCACCATCGGACGTCGTGTCGCTTCTCGATTTCCCTGTTTACTCGGGTTATATGGACAGCCTCGAAAGCATCGGACTTAAGGTGATAGGGACGAGCAGGTGGTTCAATGCCGCATCCGTGGTAACCGACTCTCTTCAGATTGTCGGAGCGATGAGATTCCCTTTCGTACGGAAAACTCAGAAGGTTGCCACCTCCAGCGTTCCTGTTCGAATGATCGCGCGCCCCGGCGCCCCGGACTCGCGAGTTTTTAAAGTGTCGAGCGTGGCTGTCGCGCCGGACTCCTCGCTGTACGGCCCTTCATGGGCACAACTTGAGTTGAGCGGCGTTCCAAAGCTTCAGGCACTTGGGATAAACGGCCAGGGTGTCCTTCTCGGTATGCTTGACTCAGGCTTCAGGTACGAAACTCACGACGCTCTGAAGAATATCAGGATCATTGGCGAGCACGATTTCGTCCAGAACGATTCGATAACCGCCAACCAGCCGGGTGACTCTTCGTATCAGGATAACCACGGAACTTCGACTCTATCCGTGCTTGGCGGCTACTCTCCGGGAAATATAATCGGCGTTTCTTACGGCTCATCTTTTATGCTCGCCAAGACCGAGTACGTGCCGGTTACGGACTTTCAATGGGAGGAAGATAATTGGGTCGAAGGTCTCGAGTGGATGGAGGCGCACGGCGTTGATGTAGTATCATCTTCGGTTGCCTACAGCACATATGTGGATTCAACGGGACAGGTAGATTCTTCCATCTCGTATTTCTTTTCCAGAGGAGACTTCAACGGTAAGACATCCTACGCGAGCAGGGCGGCCGCAATCGCGTCGCGACTTGGCGTTATCGTGGTTCAAGCGATGGGGAACGAAGGAAACGGCAACGGTACCATCGGAACAATGGATGTTCCGGCGGACGCGGACAGCATCATCTCAGTCGGCGCTGTGGATCAGACCGGTCATCTTGCTGATTTCAGCTCGACCGGGCCGACCAATGACGGAAGAATAAAGCCCGACCTAGTTGCCGACGGGGTCGACGATTACGTCGCGACTGTTCCAGGTCCGGATACATACGATTATGAAAGCGGCACTTCCTTTTCCACGCCGATAACAGCTGGAATCGCATCTTTGATACTCTCGGTGCGTCCTAATTATACTCCGATGCAGGTAATCGACTTGCTCAAGGAAACGGCAATTGAGCCGCACTATCCCGGTAATCCCATGACATCGGTTTATCCGAACGACTTTTACGGTTGGGGAATTGTCAATGCGTGGAATGCAGTGAAGAAGATAGGGTTTGTCGGCTCGAACAGTTTCGTGACATGGCAGGAAGATTCGGTCGTTTATGTCGCGGCGAAGGCATTCAGCACTTCCGGCATCAATATGAGATCGAGCCGGGCATTTTATTCGTATGGTGGTGCACCTTACAAATCGGTGCCCGTGTTCTCGACTGATACCTCAAACCAATATGCATTTGTTGCGCCACTACCCGCCTCAGCATCGCAATCCATGAACTTCTATTTCGATCTGATCGACTCATCCGGCGCTCACCTGAATGTACCATACTACGGCGCGTCGCAGCCTTTCAATATCGGAGGGTTTGGGACATTACCGCCCGCTACTACTCGGACATTCCGAATGTATGCTGGTTATCCGAACCCGTTCAGCCTGCTGGTGCATGTGCCGTTCATCCTCTTTCGAGGAGCATCCGTATCGATAGACGTTTACGACGTGCTTGGGAGGAAGGTGGCAAATCTTTTCAACGGTGAACTGCCTTCCGGCTATCAGGAAGTGGATTGGGACGGCACCGTCTCATCCGGTAACAGGGCGAGCAGCGGGGTGTACTTCATAAGGATTATCGTAGACGGCATCATGAAAGTAGAAAAGGTGCTTTATCTGAAATGAATCTGCAGGTTCATTTCGACATTCCTTCTTACCTGTTTGTCCTGTTTGGACTCGTCTCCGCTGTGTTCGCGTATCTGATGTATAGAAAGCTGGAGGTGGTCTCCGTACCGCGAAGAATGTTCCTTGGAACTTTACGTTGGGCTTCACTATTCCTCCTTTTCCTCGCCATGACCAATCTGGTTACGGATCTCGTGAGGTCTGAGTACAAGAAGAAAGACGTGTTTCTCCTCGTCGACGATTCAAAAAGTATGTCATTGAAAGACGCGTCGATGCCGCGTCCCGAGGCCGTCCGCGATGTCCTGAAGAGCGCTCCATTCGACACGCTCAGGCGGTATTTCAAAATCAAACCCATCGTTTTTGGGGAGAACGTTCTGCCGGATCGCGATACTGATTCGCTTCGCTTCGGTCAAGCTGCCACAAACATTTCCGCGGCCGTGTCGCAATCGATTAGGATGGACGACCAAGGGGAGGCCGCTTTCGCGATTCTTATTTCCGACGGCGACTACAACAAAGGGGGGAATCCGATCGAGCTTGCGCGGGATCTTACTTTTCCCATGTATGTGATCGGAGTTGGCGACTCGACTTCGCCGAAGGATGTCGTTGTCCGTCAAGTTATTCCGGCGCCCGCGATCTATGCAGGTAAGAAGAGTGTTGTCAGAGCGTTGATCGGCTCGAATGGATATGGTCTCGCGTCGGCAACTGCGTACCTTTCCGACGACGGAAGAGAAGTCGCTTCAAAAACCGTTACGTTGCCTGAGCGTGGGGATGTTGAAGTGTCGTTCGACTATACTCCTTTGACAGTCGGGACGCATCTGCTAAAGGTGTATGTCCCGCCGCTGAGTGGTGAATTAAGTAGGCGGAACAATTCCGCGTCGGTGACCGCTGATGTCCAGAAGGGAAAGTATTCCATACTTCTGGTGGCAGGCGCTCCGGCGACGGATGTCGCGTTTATTCGGAGAAACATTGAGGCGAACGGTGATTTCGAGCTGAGACTTTTGGTTCAGAAAACCGGCGACACTTTTTATCAGAAAGACGCTGCGGCAATTCTCGCCGGCAGCTACGATGCGGCCGTGCTTAACGATTTCCCCAATAGCCGGTCCGCGCTCACGATGAAGGAAGTCATCAGTAAGCTGAACGCGGATGAACTTCCGTACGCGTATTTCGCAGGGGCAGGTTTCTCGGCGCGAACCGTCGGCGAACTTCCTAGGCTACCCTTCAAGATCTCAAGCTATAGTTCGGGCGAGTATCAAGTCGGGATTTCTCCCGAAGCCGGGCCTAACATGTCGGCAACACTCCAGCCTATCTATTCGCTGGTCGAATCAAATTCATCCATGTTTCCTCCGCTCTATTATCAAATGATCGAATGCTTACCTTCTCCCGGATCGGAGCCCATTGCCTCGCCGGTGATAAACGGAGTGAAGTCCGCCTCGCCAGTATTTCTCGTCGATCCCGCCGGACGAAGCGCCGCCTTTCTCGCATACGGTCTTTGGAGGCTCCAGCTAATGAGTCCGTTAAGCGGAGTTAGGAGCGACTTCCTCCAGGAGTTCCTGACAACGCTTATGCGCACGCTCATCAGTAGCGGGAAGCAGAAACTCCTCACTGTTCGCACCGACAAAAGCGTTTACGATCCGTCTGAGGCCATTCATTTCAGCGCGCTTCTTGTAGGGCAGGGCGGCAAACCCCTCGATGGAGCGAATGTAGACCTCGCCATAAACGACCGGAGTGGCAAAAAGTTTTCCGATATTCGGCTTTCTTCCGTCGGAGGCGGGGCATACACCGGCGCTGTGTCAGGACTCGGCGAGGGTAGATATGAATATGTTGCGGACGCAACCTACGGTTCAGCCTTCGCGGGTGCTGACAGCGGCAGCGTATCGGTTGAGCCGTTGAACGTAGAATATGTTCAGACTGCAATGAATGTTTCTCTCCTTAAACAGATTGCTTCAGTTTCTGGAGGGGCATTTTACACACCTTCCCAATTCATTAAGAATGGGATCAATCTGGAGCCTTCATGGAAGAAGCCGACAAAGCTTCTCCATTCATCGAGTTTTGAGCTCCTTTCGTCACTTCCCATACTCGCGTTCGTCTTCGTCCTGCTCGCAATTGAATGGACAATGAGGAAGCTCTGGGGGCTTCCGTAGTTAACACTGGCGTCAAATT
>JAJYGB010000340.1 GCA_021785235.1 Bacteroidota bacterium | reverse complement strand
AGCTGAAATATTTTCCGTTCGCATGCATGAATTCCACGTACCATCGATAACTGAAGCCTGAAAGGAGAGAGGTCCCCACAAGACTCTTCGACACGCTCCTCATGAAGATTACCACAAAAGGGAGAGCAAGAACCGCGGCGAAGAGAAAATTCAGCGCGTAAAAAATACCCCAAAGCCTCCAGTTCTTAAGCGATCTCCCAACTCCCAACATTAGTGCTCTAGGTGCGCCGATATTCAAACCAACGTCCCCATGTTCAAAAGCATATTCTGGAAATAATTGAATATCCTCCCCGCCCATTTCAACACCGGCAAAAAGTACGAATGAAGTCGGAGACTGTTATTCGAGTAGTCTGTGTCGAGCGGAATCTTTCCGGCGGGATCCACCACGGCATAATCGGGAGGAGCGCTGGTCTTAAAGCTAAACGATTGCCACCTGCTCTCTCCATTCCACAAAGTGTCTACCGCAGTGCCGTCATCAAGCGCCAGGCGAACTTCGACCGGCATCTTAACCTCGCCGTTCCGGGCAACGACGACCGTAGTGTAATAGCTCGATGCACCCGTGCCGAGATCGGTTTCCTGAAAATAGTTGATCGACTTTACGGCAAAGTGTGCAGTGCCTGTACCATCAACAAACTGATTGAAAAACCACGCGAGGTTCCTTCCTGACATCTGTTGACACTCATTCTCAAAATCCGCGGGAGTCGGGTGCCTGAATTTAAATTCGTTGAAGTAAGTCTTCAGTACAGTCGCCATCGTATCCTTCCCCAGAACGCCTTCTAGCGTCCATAGGAGAAGATCAGGCTTTTCATACAACAGAGTGTTGCTCGCACTTCTGCCCGGACTTCGACGTCCGTAATCGGAAATGGCATTTGTCTTCGAGTTCCTCAAATAGCGGGAGAGCTTTTCATATGGTTCGCGGATCCACACCTTCCCAATAATCGACGCGACCGGGACCCCTAGTACCGTCGCTATAGGTTGCATGTAAACAGGGTACACGCCTCCGAGTTTGAATATTGAAGCGCGAGGGCCATACGCTTTCTCCAAGACTCTCCCCGATGAATACAAATCCAATCCTTTGTCGAGCCAGGCGTTCTCGAAACCGCTGTTCGCGACAACACCGTACCAGTACTGGTATCCAAGCTCTCGTATCGTGGCCGCTTCCAGCGAGAGGGAGTTCTTAAGCGTGTAAACTGAAGCGCCGACGGCAATTAGGGTGGGGGACTCGAATTCGCTTCTGTTCTCGGCGAACGACCTCCCACCCCGCATCGTCCGTGGGAGATCGACGACAGTCAGCACAGGGTAAGGATAAGGCCCGTACCATAAGCCGAAGTACTTCATCGCCGTGTCTACCGCCGAGAGATATCTGCGCGCCATCGAGCGGTGATCGCGCTGAAGCAGGAGTAAAACCTTTGTGTCCGGAAGACCTGGGTACTTGAACTCGCGAGTGATACTCACGAAGTCAGGAGAGGCGGTCCAGGCGAAGTCGTGGACATCGTCGGTTGAGTAGTGAAACGTGAGGGTACCGTTCGAGTTCGGCGACATTCCGACTTCCTCACCGGTCGCGCCAACCTTGTATCCGCCCGGGACGGTAATCTTCACGTCATACGCGCCGAAATCCGCGAAAGAACCGCTCAAGGCGCGGACCTGACGACAATTCCAAGCCCCATTCCGAAATACACCAATTTTAGGGAACCACTTTGAGACGAGATAGAATTTCGAACCTGGCGCCCAGCCGCGCCCTAAAATCGCCTCCGGCAATTGCTCGTTAAAATCGATCGATATTGCGATCGAGTCTCCCGGGCCGACGGGTGAGGGCAGCTGTACCATCATAACAGTACTGTCACTCGTGTCACCGTCGTCTGGATGAACGTATTGGATCTGATCTGTCAGATCGGTGTTTGTCCGAAGGTCGGCGATGCCAATTATGTTTATCCATCCGCAGGCAGAAGCTGAAATGGTGCGTCCTCTTCCTGTCATATACGCGGTATTATCGCTCTTAAACGCGTTCGGATCTAGATGAAAAAACAGGCTTGCGGCGTTATGGCTCGTGGTGTTATGCCACACGAGGACCTCGCGTCCGTCAATCGAATTTGCGCGGGGATTAAGTTGAACGTCGATAGAATAGTTAGCGATCCGCTTGCCCGAAAGTCTTGCTACGGCAACGCAAGAGAAAAACAGAAGGAACGAGAAGACGACTGATGTGTGGAGAAGAAAGCGGCGGCGGTAGCTCCATCGCGACCCAATGAATTTACCTCCCAAAGGAGATCTCATTTCCTCAATATGCTGTCGATTTGTCCCTTGATAGTAAGGTATCCGCTGAAATCGGCATTCTCCTGGAGCATAATAGTCTGCGGATAGTCTGAGGGCACTTGATTCCCGCCGGCAATTTTGTACGGCGTCAACCCGCTCGTGACTCCGAGGGCTTGAACGGACCTTTTCCCGTACAGGTTGACGAGCGATGCGTGGATATCATCGCACAACGTATTGTAAGCAGCGTTTATCTGCGGATATTTTCCTGTCACGAGGTTTGCCGCGATAAATCCTGCATAGAGTTCCCTGGAACCTTCTTTCTTTATTCCATCGGCAAAAAAGTCCTGAGCTTTAGCATAATCGCCGGCCACGTAAGCCTTCATACCCTCTTCCTGAAACTGCCGCGGATTTTTCGAGCACGACACAAGAAGAAGCGGTAGCGCTACTGTCAGCAAGAGGAAGAGATTCTTCGTCATTCCTCTGTGCTTCTTAATTCCAATTGAGAATTCAAAATTCATAATTCAAAATTCTGATTTAAATTCCGTAAGACTTCCACTTCGAGTCGACGAGCTTCTTGATCTCGTCCGTCATTGAAATCTTGTCAGGCCATGGCCTTGTGAAACCTTCGTCGGGCCATTTCCGGGTGCCGTCGATTCCCATCTTGCTTCCAAAGCTGAAATGCTGGGCAGAATGGTCGAGGACGTCGGCAGGCCCCTTCGTGAAAACGACGTCTCTCTGCGGATCGATATTATTCAGCGCGTACCACCACGCTTCCTGTGTGTTTTGAACGTTGACATCCTTGTCCACGACCACTATGACCTTCGCGAACATCATCTGGCCCATTCCCCAGAGTCCGTTCATGACTTTAAATGCGTGACCGGGATATCTCTTGTCGATCGATACGAAGACGAGGTTGTGAAATATACCTTCGAATGGCATATGGTAGTCGACGATTTCGGGAATGACAAGCTTGGCCAGCGGCAGGAAGATCCTTTCGGTGGCCAATCCCATAAAATCGTCTTCCATTATCGGCTGACCTACCACTGTCGAGACAAAGACCGGCTTCTTGCGCGTCGTGATCGCGGTAACATGGAACGCCGGATAATAGTCGGCGAGAGAATAGAAACCGGTGTGATCGCCGAAGGGCCCTTCGAGACGGAGCTCCTCCTCCGTGTCGACATAACCTTCCAGAACAATTTCGGATTCCGCCGGCACTTCGAGGTCGACATTCTTGCACTTCACAAGCTCGACTGGATCCTTCCTGAGAAAACCCGCAAAGAGATATTCCTCGATACTCTCAGGAAGCGGCGCGCTCGTGCTGTACATAGTAGCGGGATCCGAGCCCACTACCACAGCGACTTCGAGCCGCTTCATACCTTTCTCCTTCGCCTTCCTGAAATGGGCCGCGCCGCCTTTGTGCCTCTGCCAGTGCATAGCAGTCGTGTTCTTGTCGAGGACCTGGAGGCGGTAGAGTCCCATATTACGGATCCCGGTTTCCGGATCCTTTGTAACCACTTGTCCGAAAAGGATATACGGCCCGCCATCCTGTGGCCAAGAGGTGGTTATCGGTAGCTGGTAAAGATCGACGTCCTTTTCATCGATGACGACTTCCTGGCACGCCCCCTTCTTCACGATCTTCGGAGGAAACTTCGCCATCTCCATCAGCTTAGGCATCATAGCCATCTTGCCGAGAAGCGATTCGGGGACTTTGAGATTAAGCATGTCGGAAAGTCTGTCGCCTATTTCGTCAAGGTCCTCGACGCCGAGCGCCCACGCCATCCTCTGCTTCGTACCGAAAATATTTATTGCGAGCGGAATCTTGCTCCCCTTCACGTTCGTGAAGAGGAGAGCCGGACCACCCGACTTGACCACTCGGTCGACTATCTCGGTAATCTCGAGCTTGGGATCGACTTCAGTGTCGATCACTTTCAGCTCGTGTTTCTTCTTCAGTAGTTGAATGAACTCGTTGAGATTATTAATTGCCATTTGAAATGTCCGTTGTGTTAATCTTCGTAGCCCCCGCATAGCGGCGCTTATAGTAGCGGCTGTCGAGCGACGATATCGTCACGCCTTCCGACACGCTCGCGTTTGCGAACAAATCGTCGCCGATGTATATGCCGACGTGACTAATTCTCCGTCCAACCGTGATGAAGAAGACGAGGTCGCCCGGCTTAAGATCATCCTTCGGGATCCTCTCGCCGAGCTCCGACTGCGCAAGCGCGTTATGAGGGAGCTGGATTCCGTACACGGAGTTGAAAACCTCCATCGTGAAACCGGAGCAATCGATACCCGAGTGTGTAGTCCCGCCTATCTGGTAAGGAGTGCCCATATATGACATGATGGTGCTCATCAGCCTGCTCCTGGCGGCGTTAGGCGAATCCCTTTCCATCCGGCCGATCTCCTCCCGGAGCCTGTCGGGGCTTACGGCGCGGTCGTTCTCCGCCTTCAGCTCTTTGACTTCGACCTTCAGCTGTTCCGGCGTCTCGTCAAACGTGAACCGGGGCTTGCTACTCGATGTCCCATTGTTTCCGAAAGTGAACCGAGGCGACGATCCTGAACATCCCATGATGAAAAGGCACGCGGCGGCGCTGACGGAAACAAAGAGTCTGTAAGTCTTTTTCATTTAAGAAGTTGCTTTGACAATATAAAAACGGCGGGATTGGAGTACAAGCAAAGGGCCATCGCCAACATGACGGGGGTAACGCGAATAGATAAGCTACGCGCGTGCTGTACAATCTTGACATTCACTTTTGGCTGCTGTAAGTTCTTTGAAATCTGAGGACCGACGGCGACGCTCTGTTCGGTCCAACGGAATAATAGAATCAGGATTACTCCGGCTCAAGGAGGGGACAGAACGATATTGAGCCGGAATATTCGGTCCGCTCAAAAGAACGGGCTAAATCGGGCCGAAGAGTGATGCAGAAGCAAAAAGAGGTATCGAGATGGAAATGTTTTCGCGTAGCAGAAGAGGCGAATTACTTTTTTCTTGAGGGGAGGCCAATCGGGAGTTTTT
>JAJYGB010000509.1:2284-5299 GCA_021785235.1 Bacteroidota bacterium | reverse complement strand
CACATCCGGCTTTTGCACTAAGTTGATAGTATACCGGTACTGATAATTTACCTGCGGCCGTTCAGGATACTCTGTCTTTGCGGAAGGCCACTTTCCGAATGCTGTTTCGAGCCTCTTCTGGATTTCGTTTGAATTGAAATCGCCCCATACTGCAAGCACGATGTTATTGGGATGAAAATATTTCTCGTAAAAATCGGTAATGTCATCTCTCGTGATGTTATCGACAGTGGCGTATTCGGGGTAGCGGGAATACGGGTGCGACTTTCCGTAAATCAGCGAATTGAATTCTCTTCCGGTGATTTCCCAAATGTTGTCGTTGCGCCTCGATATTCCCGACCTGAGCTCGACCTTGGCGAGATCGATCTTGTCTTGCGCGAATGCCGGATGCATCAAAATGTCCGCCAGAATTCCGACCCCTTTGTCGACGTCGCCCTTCAGCACCGACATCGCGACGTACCCGGAGCCTTGTTCGATACCGGTCTCGACATAAGCTCCCATCGTCTCCAGAGTTTTATCTATTTCGTCGCCGCCCTGGGTTGTCGTGCCTCCGGTCCTGAGCACAGTGCCGGTAATGGATGCGAGACCGACCTTGTCAGCTGGATCGAAAATTGAGCCGGTCCTGACCATCGCGCGCATGTCGACAGTCGGATAGTCGTGATCCTCGACCATGTAGACTTTCATTCCGTTCCGCAGAGTCACCTGTTTCACATCCGGCATCTGCACCTTGTTCAATGGCGTGAAGGAAGTGATTTCTTTCGGAGCCTTCTGCGCGAAAGATGACTCCGACAAGGCAATGATCATCAGGAGGGCGATCGCCGCTGGTTCAAATGGACAAAAGTCCCTTAGCTGCTGCTTCCTAGTTTTCATCGGTCTGTCCCTCCGGTATTAATTCTCCGATTGTCCTATTTTTCCTTGTGATGTACTTTTTGGCGACACTCTGCACGTCGGCCGCCGTGACAGCGTCAACTTCCTTTAACGTGTCGAAAGTCTGCCGCCAGTCGCCCATGACGACCTCATTGAAGGTGAGCGACGCCGCCATTCTGGAGTTGTCTTTCATGCCGTCGATAAGATCCTTCTCCGTCGAGCGCTTGTATTTCGTCAGTTCATCGTCTCTGACCGGTTCGTCCACGATTCGCTGCAGCTCTTGCTCCATGGCCTTGAGGCATTCTTCGTTCGTGTGTCCCTTGGAAGGCACCGCATAGACGGCCAGCAGGTTCGGATACTTGTAGCCGGGGAAGCCGTTGAACGCCCCGACCTGCACCGCGATCTTTTTATCCTTCACAAGCGAGGTGTAAATCCGAGACGATCTGCCGTTGCCCACGACGTTCGCGAGCGCCTCGAGCGCGGCGGCTTCCTTGTCCCTAACGCTCGGCCTGTGAAAGCCGACGATGACCAAGGGCTGTGACTGCGCTTCGACGTAGATATGTTTCTCCCCCTGTTGTTCAGGTTCCACCGTTCGGAGCGGCTCCGGCTTCGGACCGCCGGGAATGCGACCGAAATATGTATCGGCCATCCTGAAGACATCGTCGGCGTTGACGTCTCCGACGACTGCTACCGTAAGGTTGTTTGGCCCGTAATACCGTTGAAAGTAATTGATGACGTCCGTTCGGGAGATGTTCTCCAGATCGGACATATGTCCGATCACTTCATGATGGTACGGATGTGACTTGAAAGCGGCGGCCAGGAACTCCTCGATGAGCTTTCCGACAGGCTGGGTTTCAATCCCGAGCCGGCGCTCCTCCATGATCACATTCCTTTCCTGAAAGAATTCTCTGAATACCGGGTTCATGAACCTGTCGGACTCCATTGCCATCCAAAACTCCACCCGGTTCGAAGGAAGACTTACGATGTACTGAGTCGCGTCGTTGCTCGTGTACGCGTTAAGTCCGCGTCCGCCCTTTTCCCGGATTAGGTCCCAGTATTCCATGGATGACACATATCTGTTGGCGGTCGAATCGGTGCTGTCGAATTTTCTTTTCAGCGCTGCTATCTTTGCGGTGTCCGGATTCACCGCCCGTTCCTCTCCGCTCAATTTCGCGTAAATGTTGTCAATGCTGTCGAGCAGTTTCGATTCCGCGGCATAATTGTTCGTCCCGACATCATGCGTACCCTTGAACGCCATGTGTTCAAGTATATGCGAAATGCCGGTAATCCCATAAGATTCTTGCGCGGAGCCGACATCGGCATAAGTGTGGAATGAGACGACGGGCGCATCATGACGTTCGAGCACGATGAACTTCATCCCGTTGGCGAGCGTGTGTGTCCTGACCTGGCTTTTGATGACGTCGAACGTTTGCCCCCATGCCCTCAAGCTGAAGCTGGAAACTGACAGGAACAGCAAGAAGACGAAGGGGATAAATCCCTTGTTTCGCATGTCCTCTACTCCTTGTTTTGATTTACTTTTACTGCGCCCGTGGATCGACGTAGTGACTTACGTGCGGAGTGCAGCCCCTATATCCCACGTGTGAACATAACATGGAAGTGGAGAGATAATCAAGCGGCCTGATGTTTGTCTTCGTTGTGAAATGTGATCATCCCCCGGGGGCGAAAAACGCGTCATCGGTAACATTAATGCGAAAGGTGAGCAGGCTGCATCCTGATATAGTCGCCACGCAGGCAGGAGGGCCCGAAGGAGATATCCGTGGAATGTTGACGAATCTTAGGCCTATTGTTCGCGGGGAACTGATTATCTAATCGTGCGGTTGCTAGAGCTGAATAATCGTGCCGCGAAGAAATTCGTCTCAGCACATTTTTGATCGGAATAATGGAGAGGATGATAGGTCTCCTCGCCGGAGATGAGGCGGCGCATTTCGACAGGTTCTTCGAGAAACTGTCGAACGGAGGGACGGTGCACATGCCACTTGCCGATTATCCTTTCAGCAGAAAGTTCGGCTGGGTCGAGGATGGATACGGCAGTTCTCGTGGCAACTATATTCAGCTTGACTGAAATGTTCCGCACACAAGAAGGGAATTAGATCAGACATCTTTTTGACACTTTGCTGACCGCAAAGGACC
>JAJYGB010000509.1:0-2274 GCA_021785235.1 Bacteroidota bacterium | reverse complement strand
TGATGCCGGGGTCATTTTTTCGCGGGGAAGAGATTAAATTGGGGTCGTAGGCTCCAAGGATGTTTTAACTATCGAAAGCAAATTTGTGAATGAAAGCGGTGCGCAAGATTTACAATTGAAGAAAGCAATAACGCTACGTCATGCAGTTGCTCTCTATGTCAGCTCGGTCCTGGGTTCCGGAGTCCTCGTTCTTCCAGGTCTCGCGGCGAAGATAGCCGGTCCATCGTCACTCATCGCATGGGTGTTTTTGTCGGTGGCGAGTTATCCTTTCGCTTACACATTTGCTTCGCTGTCTGCGCGCATGCCGGAATCGGGCGGAGTTTATGCTTTTGCGAAGGAGAGCTTCGGCCTCCACGCTGCCACCGTGGTGTCATGGCTCTTTGCTTTGTGGTACATTGCCGGGTCGCCCGCAGTCACGCTTATCGCCGCTTCATATCTCGCGTATGCCTTCCCAATGAGCAGGGTGGATCTTTATCTCGTCGCGGCGGCCGTCATCGTCCTAACTTTCGTCGTCAACTACCGGGGCATAAGATTCAGCAACAGGGTTCAGCTCGGTGTGGTGACGGCCATAATCGTTATGCTGGTTGCGGCAGTTGTCGCCTCCGCCGGGTCCGTGAAACTCAAGAACTTCGCGCCTCTTTTTCCGAACGGATATTTTCCCATCGGCACTGCGGCTGCTCTGATATTTTGGTCGTTCCTCGGGTATGAGAATGTTTCAAACGTGGCGGAGGAGTTTACGAATCCGCAACGAGACTTCGGCAGAAGCGTGGCGATAAGCGTCGTGCTGATAGGAGCTCTGTACGTATCCGTTGCCGTGGTTACTATCGGCACGCGCGCGTACGCGGCAGGAGGGAGCGTCGCGCCATTTGCCGAAATTTTCTCGAGAATGCTCGGCAAGTACGGCGCGGCGGGGACGGCGGTTCTGGCATTCTTTATCATATTCGGCGCGTCGAACGCGTACACGGCGGGATTGACGAGGGTCATTTACGCCGCGGCGAGGGACGGCGGTTTCCCGAGAACGCTCGCCCACATGAATCGCGAGACAAATATGCCGGATCGGAGCCTGCTAATGCTTTCATCGCTCGCGATGACAATGCTTATCGTGTTTTATATTTTCAACTCGGACCTTCAAACCGCTTTGCTCATCCCGAGCGGGGCGGCGATTATCGTCTACATTATTGGATCGTTATCCGGAATCAAACTCCTTCATAAGTCGGGATGGAGAAGAAGTCTGCCATGGTTTGCCCTCGTTATCTCAGTTGTCGCGCTGCCGTTTGTCGGACCGCTCATCATACCGGCGGTGATCGTGTCGCTCGCGGGATTTGGATATGGTTTCAAACTAAGGAAGCGTTGGATAATCACAGAACAAGAATAACTTCAAGGAGGAATGAATTATGTCTAAGATTGTCGATAAATGGAAAAGGTTTTCGCCTCAATTGCGGAGCGTGCTTCGGATTCTGGCAGCCTTCACTTACATGACGCACGGCACGATGAAACTTTTCGCGTTTCCGGCGGCGATGATGCCAGGAGCCGGTGGTGTCCATTTGCTCTCCGAGCTCGGACTGGCGGGCATACTCGAGACGTTTGGTGGCTTGCTCCTTCTGCTTGGCCTCTTCACCAGGCCGGTCGCGTTCATTTTGGCGGGCGAGATGGCTGTCGCATTTTTTCAAGTTCATTTCCCGAGGAGCTTTTGGCCTGTCATCAGCGGCGGCGAACTCGCGTACCTTTACTGCTTCATTTGGCTGTATATTTCGGCTGCGGGCGGCGGACCGTGGAGTGTGGACCACCTGCTGATGCGACGCAACGAAAGGATGAATGATGGCAACTAACAAGGAAATAGCCGTCGACTTCCTGCAAATGGTTGTGGCCGGCAAGATCGATGAGGCTTATGATAAATACGTGGACATGAAGGGTAAACATCACAACCTGTACTTCGGTGCCGGATTTGCCGCGCTCAAAGCGGCGATGATCGAAAACCAGTCGCAGTCTCCCGACAAGACTTACCTGGTAAGGAACGCTGTTGCCGAAGGGGACACAGTCGCAGTCCACGCACATCTCGTTCCGTCTCCGGGAGACAAAGGGATGGTTGTGGTGCACGTCATGAAATTCCGCGGGAAAAAAATCGTCGAGTTGTGGGATTGTGGACAGCCGATTCCCGCGGACTCGCCCAATACCGACGGAGCTATTTAGAAGGAGGAATGAAATATGCAGAAACTTACAACTTTCCTTTTGTTTGTCGGCGAGCGGCGTGGCAAGCCCGATCGGGCTTGCCAC
>JAJYGB010000524.1 GCA_021785235.1 Bacteroidota bacterium | reverse complement strand
ATTGCAGGCCTGGTCATGCTGCATCGCCGCCGCGAACTTGTATGAGTGACTGGGTACGACACGGTCGTCATGGTCCGCGGTCGTTATGATTGTCGGCGGGTAGCAGGTGCCGGGCCTCACGTTCTGGACCGGCGAAAACTTGATCAACCACTGAAAATCGGTCGAGTCGGCAGAAGAACCGTACTCGGGAACCCAGCCAACACCGGCCGAAAATTTCTGGTAGCGGAGCATATCCATCACTCCCGCTCCGGCATAAGCGGCTCCGTAAAGATCCGGGCGCTCCGTCTCGCAAGCCCCGATGAGTAACCCTCCGTTCGAATAACCTTCTATTCCAAGTCTTGGCGTCGAAGTGTATTTCTCCTTTATCAGGCATTCCGCTGCGGCGATGAAGTCATCGAACACGTTCTGCTTCTTGCCGAGCATACCGGCGTGGTGCCATGCCTCGCCGAATTCTCCGCCTCCCCGGAGATTTGCTACGGCGTAGATTCCGCCCATTTCCAGCCAGACGGCTGTGGTAGGACTGAACGATGGAGTTATGCTGATATTGAATCCGCCATATGCATAGAGGAGCGTCGGGTTCTCGCCGTTGAGTTTCGTCCCCTTCTTCATCGTGATGAACATCGGGATTAGCGTACCGTCCTTGGAGTGATAAAATACCTGCTTCGTCACGAATTCTTTTGGCCTGAAATCAACCTTCGGAGCTTGAAATGTCGTCGTCTTCCCGGTTTTGAGATTATGCTGGAAGACAGTTGTCGGGTAGAGGAACGACGTGAAAGCATAGAACAGATCCTGCGAGTCCGTGCGACCGCTGAGTTCGCCAACAGTACCGATGCCGGGGAGCTTCAGGTTGCCGTCGTGCTTGCCCTTCAGGGAATAGATAGCGACTTCGCTCTTCGCATCGACAAGATAGTTGACAACCACGTGTCCTCCTGCAAGCAGAGAATTTTCAATCACGTTCTTCGCTTCAGGAACGACTGTTTTCCAGTTCTTCGGAGATGGATCGTTAATATTGAACGATACAATTTTCCTGTTGGGTGCGCCGAGGGTTGTTTGCATATAAATTGTTGTTCCGACGTTCCCGAGCGGATAGTATTCCGCATTGTCCTTCTCGAAGAGAGGTGTCACAGGGGAAGTAAGGTCGGGGTGTTTCGGATCTTTCAGGTCGACATATAGGACTTTGTCCCTCGACTCCGTCCCCTTGTTGAGTGTGATGAACAGATACCGGCCGTTGTCGGTTACGCCGCCGCCGACGTACCATCCGGGGTACTCTTTGAGATCGTAAAACTTTCTGTCCTCGCTCTGGGGAGTTCCGACCGTATGGTAACAGAGCTGTTGTCCGACCGCTTCCGACATCAGCGCCTGTCCCTGCTTTGGTTCGGGGAAGCGTGAATAGAAGAAGCCCTTGTTGTCGTTTGTCCAGGCGATGCCGGAGAATTTTACCCAGTGCACGGTGTCTGCAAAGTCTTTTCCGGTCGCGAGGTTTTTCACGTGGAGCTCTTCCCAATCTGCGCCCCCCTGAGAAAGGCCGTAGCAAAGGTATTTCCCGTCTGGCGAAGCTTCGTAACTGAGTAGGGCTATCGAGCCGTCGGGAGAAAGCTTGTTCGGATCCAGGACCATCTTAGGCTTTCCCCTCAGCAGCTTCTGGATGAAGACGGGACTCTGGTTCTGCAGCCCGCTGTTCTTGCTGAAGAACAGTTCGCCGTCATGCTGGCTCGGGACGGTGACCTTCTCGTAGTTCCAGAGCTTCGTGATTCTCTTGTTTATCCAATTGCGCACGGGAATCTTGTTGAGGTATTTGAACGTCACCTTGTTTTCAGCCTCAACCCAGGATTCAACCTGCGGGCTGTTCTGTTCTTCCATCCATCGATATGGAGCCGGCACTTTTGTTCCGAAGTAATCGTCGACGACGGTGTCTCTGTACGTGATCGGATATTTCAGGGCCTGCGCCTTCGTGCTAAGTGGTATAGTAATCATGGCAACGATAATGTACAATCCCAGGTTAATGACGAAATTTTTGGTTGAGTGGATGCCTTCACCACAATTCTGCCGGGCACTGTTTGCGCCGGCGGCCAGGATCGATCCGGGTGAAGACGAAGAGGGGGTATGGTGTCTCATTTTTCCTCCTTGGTTTGCTTTTGGTGCAACGGCTGCTTCGAGGGTCTCGCGACCAGAGCACTGCCGCGGCGGAAATGGCTATTGGAATGAATATCGCACCCGCGGACCGAGCTTGCAAGAGTGAAACTGCAACCAGGGATGGTTTCTCGTGTGATTCGGAACCGCCCGGCACGAACCAGGGTGACAATGGAACGAAAAATCCCGCGCAGGGGTTAACCCATTAAATAGCCAGCTCGAAATTTCAAAGCAACTTGATTGGAGTGAAGTCGATGGAAGGAAGTACAGCTTTTTCAGAGAACCTGGGCAAACTGATTCTTCGGTTGACGGTGGGTGGTTTGCTTCTTTTTCACGGCATTTCAAAGCTTATCCACGGTGTATCCTGGATGGCGGGTCCGCTTGCCGCATTTCATCTGCCGGCATTCATCTCTTACGGTGTTTATGTCGGAGAGGTAGTCGCGCCGCTTCTCATTATTATCGGCGTTTACACGAGACTTGCAGGCCTCGTCGTATCTTTCGACCTTTTCATGGCTATCTTGCTTGTTTCCCACTCCCGCATGTTCGTGGTGGGTCCCGCGGGCGGTTGGGGATTGGAACTCGACGCGTTTTATCTGTTGACCGGCATTTGCGTCTTTCTGCTCGGAGCGGGTAAATACAGCCTCGGAGGTTCCAGAGGCAAATGGAATTGATCTTCGCAACCCATCCCTTATGAGTCACCTGTCTGGGTGGCACGGCTGTTCCGGACGGTCAATCTTCCTCATGAACGCGTCATAGTGTTGACACTATCGGGGAAGAAAACTAACTTACTCTCGAGACCGCTTTCCGTGCGACAACACTCTGTTTCAGTTGCGTTGGTCAACAATGGCGGTCCCGAAAGATATGTCAGGGCACCTTGGCCGGAATTCGAGTGATGCCCAAGCCCCATCCTTAAATTCTTCCCGCAGCTTATTCCGTAGAACGTCGGAACCATTTCGCCAGGTGACGCCCGCTGGAAGTAGTTGAATGAGTCTTAAGCGGACTTAACAACGAATCTGGAAAGGAGGTCGTCATGACTCTCGATAAGCTGAAAGAATACCTCGATAACCACGGGGTGAAATATGTCGTCATCAGTCACTCGCTAGGTTACACCGCGCAGGAAATCGCTCACACCGCGCATGTCCCGGCAGATCAGCTTGCCAAAACGGTCATCGTGAAGATTGACGGGAAGCTTTGCATGGCGGTTCTCCCCGCGTCTCACAAGGTCGACCTGCATTTGTTGCGGGATGTAACGGGGGCGCACAAGGTTGAGCTTGCCGCGGAGGATGAATTCTCCGGGATATTTCACGGCTGCGAACTCGGAGCGATGCCGCCTTTCGGCAACATTTATGGTATGGAAGTCTTCATGTCCGGGCTCCTTGTAGAGCAGGAAGAAATTGCCTTCAACGCATGCTCTCATCGCGAACTAGTAAAGATGGCCTACAGGGACTTTGCCAAGCTGGTGGAGCCTAAGGTCATAGAGATGGCGGAACCCTGATCAAATTGCAGAGCCGGATGCCGCTTGGTCAATTCTCAATCGGGAGGCCGGCCGGATGAAGTGGAGCAAACCGCTTTCCGGTTTAACCGGAGGCGCCCATATTCGTTGATCTGAAATTTACAGATCTCGCCGTTATGAGCGACTGCCGTCATCAAGCCTCCCGAGTTTTTCATCTCGGCGGAGGAGGGCAATAGAAGATGAAGATATTTATTACGGGGGCGACGGGAGCGATAGGGAAAAGGGTCATCCCGCAGCTGCTTGCCATGGGACACGAAGTCGTAGGGCTGAGTAGATCGGAAGAACATGACGAATGGCTGACTTCCCATGGTGTCGTCCCGAGGCGGGGGGATTTGTTCAACCGCGAAGGACTATTCAGAGTAATGGCTGACTGTGAGGTTGTCATTCAGCTCGCGTCCGCCGTGCCCACCAAGATAAGAACGGTGCTCGACGATTGGGTACTCAACGACAGGATAAGGACCGAAGGGACGACCAATCTCATCTGGGCGTCGCTTCGTGTTGGTGTGAGGCTCTATATACAGGCGAGCGTCACGTTCATTTACGGCAGGAGGCACGGAGATTGGGTGGACGAATCCTGTCCTCCGGCGGAAGACCTTCCGCCGATGATAAAATCGACGGTCGAAATGGAGAACCTGACGCTGGGCTCCGTCGCTCGAGACAACCTTCCGGCAATTATTTTGAGGTTCGGAAACGTCTACGGATACGATGTGCCTTACACGGTGTCAATGTATGAACTAATTCGACGCGGCAGATACCCTCTAATAGACAAGGGGAAGGTGTACTGGAATCTCATCACTGCTGATGACGCCGCCGACGCGGTTGTCGCGGCAGTCAAAAACGGGACGCCGAACGTTGGAAAGATTTTTAACATCTGCGACGACGAGCCTGTCATGTATAAGGAACTCGTGGAGTTTGTCGCGAGGTCGCTGGGGGCACCTAAACCGGAAAGCATTCCGGCTTTCCTGGCAAAGCCCGCACTGGGCTGGCACACAGTGGATTACCTGCTACAGAGCGTCAGGTGCATGAACAAGCGCGCGAAAGAAGACCTCAACTGGCACCTGCGCTTTCCTACTTATCGCGAAGGCCACGAAGCTATATTGAAATCTTGGGGCAGGCTCAATGGCAGAGTCCCGGAATCGGCCGACGATCCGCGCCAAATTGAAGCTACTTAATTTCCCCCCCTCCTGTTATCTTCAATACGGACGACGCTGTCTGCGGTCGGTTCAGCGGAAAGCCGTCAGGCGTGGCGATAGGATTCCGTTCCCTCGATCGGTCGTTTCAATTTCAGTCCATTAGACGGTTATATTACTTCTGGTTTAACTTACGCAACGGACAAGAGCAATATGGAAATCCCCATCTACCAAATCGATGCGTTCACTGATGAAAGGTTTCGGGGCAATCCCGCGGCTGTGTGCATGCTTAATGGATGGCTCCCTGACAAGACTCTTCAGGATATCGCGGCGGAAAACAACCTTGCCGAAACGGCCTTTGTCGTGGAAAAGAACGGCAACATAGAGTTGAGATGGTTCACTCCGGTTGTCGAAGTCGATCTTTGCGGCCACGCCACACTGGCGACTGCTTATGCTTTCAAGGAGCATCTCGGTTACGAAGGGGACGAGATTAATTTTAAAACGAAGAGCGGCTTGCTCAAAGTTGTCTACGGCGGCGATATT
>JAJYGB010000102.1 GCA_021785235.1 Bacteroidota bacterium | reverse complement strand
AGCGAGTGCGTAATGTATCCTGCTGTCGCGGTAATGGATGTTTGTAATGGAGAAGATCTCCGCGATAATCATTGCCGGGAGCGAAGAGAAGAACATTGCCGACTGTCTCGAAAGCGTCCGCTGGGCTGACGAGATCGTCGTGGTTAATTCTGAGAGCACAGACAGAACGGTAGAGATAGCGAAGAGATATACGGACAAGGTTTTCATTCGGAATTGGGAAGGTTACGCATCGCAAAAAAACTACTCGCTGGAGAAGGCTAGTAACGAGTGGGTGCTGAGTCTCGACGCCGACGAGCGTGTTTCGTCGGAACTCCTTGATGAGTTGAAGTCGCTCGATTTCTCAAAAGCGGACGGATTTTTTATTCCGCGGCGGAATTATTTCCTTAACAAAGTTATAAGAAGCTGCGGTTGGTCGCCGGATTATCAGCTTAGGTTGTTCAGGAAATCGAAGACGACTCTTACTTCAAGGCGAGTGCATGAGGGCTTTTTCGTCGATGGGAAGCGGGATTATCTTAAGGGTGAGCTTATTCATTATACCCACACATCCATCGTATCGACGCTCCAGAAGATAAACGAGTACTCGACACTCGAGGCTGAAGAGAAAGCGGGAAGGATCAGAGTTACAGGTCCGAAAATATTTTTCAAGCCTATGTGGGCGTTCTTTCAGCATTTTGTCATCCGACGCGGTTTCACAGACGGCGTTCACGGGCTTATGGTTTCGATAATACACGCGATCACAAAGACACAGGTCTACATGAAAATTTGGGAAATCCAGAATGCCCGCGCGAAAAGATAACTCGTTTAAGATATACCTCAGGCTGCTTCGTTACGTCAAGCCATACAAACGCTTTCTTACCGGTTCGATAATCTCCACGATATTCTTCTCGCTTTTTTCAGGTGCCTCGATCTACCTGACGATTCCGCTCCTCGACACTCTATTCAACCAGGGTGCTCCGCAGCCGATGAGTCTTCCCGCTTCATCGGGTCTACTGGAGCAATTGAAGGCCAGCGTCGCGAACGTATTCAATAGTTTTGTTTTCGGCGGCACAAAGTCAGAGGCGCTTTTCAAAATATGCTTTGTGATAGTCGTGTCTTTCTTTCTGAAGAATATTTTCGGTTACGTCCAGGCTTATCTGATGGCATTCGTGGAACAGGGACTTATGCGAGATATCAGGAACGATTTATATCGTAAATTGCAAGAATTATCCATTGGTTATTTCACCAACGAACGGACGGGAACGCTCATTTCCAGAATCACCAACGACGTTACCGTTATCAACAGCGGTATATCGGCGAGCTTCGTCACCATGGTGAGAGATCCATTGATGATAGTTGTCTTTCTCATAATTGCGATTTCGATCAGTTGGAAGTTGACGCTCATTGCGTTTCTTGTCACTCCGTTCGCGCTCCTGATAATAAGCAGGATTGGCATGCGGCTGTATAAGGAGAGCGACACCTCTCAGCGCAGAATGGCGGATATCACCTCGACCCTGCAGGAGACGATTAGCGGGATGAAGATCGTCCGGGCGTTCGGTATGGAGGATTTTGAGATCTCCAGGTTCGAGGACAACACGCAGAGTTATTTTCGGTCGCTTCTTAAAATTACGCAGATCAGGAACCTCGCTTCACCGATTACGGAGTTTCTGTCGGTGCTTGCCGGCGGTGTGATAATTTATTACGGCGGCATGCAGGTGCTTCAATCGGGAGCGCTTTCGCCGAGCGAGTTCATGGGATTTCTTTTTGCGATTTTTCAGATTATGCCGCCGGCGAAGGAATTGACCACTGTCAGCAACCGCATACAGGAATCTGCCGCCGCGGGGAAGAGGATATTTGATGTCCTTGATGAAGAGGGGAAGCTCCCTGAGCCTCCGGACGCGGTGGAGCTCAGAGATTTTGACCGTGAAATAAAATTTGAGAACGTTTGGTTCAGCTATCCTCAATCGAAGATCGGGGAATTGAAAACTACGGCCGATGAATTCGTCCTTAAGGATATTAACTTCTCTGTGAAAAAGGGGGAAGTTCTCGCGATAGTCGGACCTTCCGGCGGAGGCAAGTCGACGCTCATCGACCTGATACCAAGGTTCTATGATCCGACAAAGGGCACCGTTTCTATCGATAGCCGGGACATAAGGAGTGTGCAAACGAAAAGTCTCCGTGCCCTGATTGGAATTGTTTCGCAGGAGACAATCCTTTTCAACGACACCGTGAAAAACAATATTGCCTATGGTCTTGCCGACTGTCCGACGGAAAAACTCGAGGAGGCCGCGAAGGCGGGTAACGCGCACGATTTTATCATGCAACTTCCTAAAGGTTATAACACGGTAATTGGAGAACGCGGCACGAAACTCTCCGGCGGACAGCGACAACGCATTTCAATCGCGAGGGCGCTTCTGAAGAATCCGCCGATCATGATATTCGATGAGGCAACTTCAGCGCTCGATTCGGAATCGGAGTTACTGGTACAGGAAGCGATTGAAAGACTGATGCAGAACAGGACTTCACTCGTGATAGCGCATAGGTTATCGACGATTAAGCATGCAGACAGGATAATTGTCATAAGCGGCGGCGAGATCGTTCAATCCGGGAAACATGAAGAGCTCCTCCGAAAGAGGGGCGGATTGTATAAGAAGCTTTACGAGATGCAGTTCAGTGACTGAAATGCGATCAGCTTGCAAGCGCCGCTTTGACGAAAAAGGCTCGCCTGAAAAGAGGTGATTACCAGTTGACAGACCTTCTTCGGGCACTGAAAGTCAGGGATATAGTTCTATTCAATGTCGTCGCCATAGTCGGCATCAGGTGGATATCAATCGCAGCTTCGACGGGGCCGAGTTCTATTTCTCTTTGGTTGCTCGCCCTCGTTCTTTTCTTTCTCCCGCAGGCCGTCGCCGTGATTTACCTCAGCAAGAAGCATCCGGTCGAAGGAGGAGTCTACGAATGGGCAAAGATAGAGTTTGGAGAGTTCCATGGATTCGTCGCGGGGTGGTGCTATTGGGCAAATAACCTGGTCTATTATCCTTCACTCCTAATTTCTGTCGCCGCAATAGCAGCCTTTATCATACCCGGTTCATCATGGCTGGCGTCGAACAAGATTTTCATTGCAGTCGTAAGCCTCATTATCCTCTGGGTAGCGATCGGTTTCAATGTCGTCGGCGTGAAGATTGGGAAGTGGGTGCAGAATATCGGAGCCATCGGGACGTTTGGGCCTATTCTGATTCTCGCGATACTGGCCGCGATCATCGTGCATCTCGGGAAATCGGCCACTCACTTCACCCTACTGAACGTCCTTCCGACGAAGTTCGATTACGGGACCGTCTCCTTCTGGTCTAGTATGTGTTTCGCGCTCGCTGGGCTTGAACTCGCCGCCGTGATGTCGGGGGAGATAGTCGATGCCGGAAGGACGATACAGAAGGCGACCTACATTTCCGGCGTTGCCATCGTCGTAGTTTACCTCGTGGGCACAATCTCGCTGCTGATAGGATTGGCGCCGAAAGATGTTAACATCGTCACCGGGCTCGTGGAGTCTATTCACGCGCTTGAACTCAAGACCGGCCTCGCATATCTTTCAAATCTCAGCGCCTTTCTTATAACGCTAGCCGGCATCGGCGGGGCGGGCTCATGGCTCGCGGGAAGCGCAAGGATACTCTTTGTGACGGGTATAGACAATTTTCTCCCAAAGACCTTCGCCAAAGTCCATCCTAAATGGAAAACCCCGCATGTTGCTTTGATATTCCAGGGAGTGGTCGCGACGCTGTTCTTAATCATGAGTTTTGTTGGGGCCTCTACCGAAGAAGCATACCTTGTACTCGTCGACGCGACGATAATCGTTTACTTTATTCCGTACGTTTACATTTTCCTTGCGTCGATTCGAATATTCAGGCGGGAGGCAGGTGGAATAAGCAGGAGCGCGCTTGCCTTAAGAGTTGGCGCGAGCGCGGTAGGTGAAATAACAACGATAACTGCGATAGTGCTAACGCTCTTTCCACCGGAAGCAGGCGGAAATCCGATTATCTTCATCATGAAAACTCTCGGCGGGTCGCTACTCTTTGTGGCCATTGGCATTACTATCTTCTGGTACGCGAAACGCAAGAATCCCGGAAGCGGAACCCCGGACGATAAGGTGGAACTGAGAAGCAACGGAATGGCCGCTTAGGAAGTTTGCGAATCAAACTCGCACTACAATATGATACCCGACTTTAACCGATCAGGATATATACATGGATCTTAGAAATCGACTCAATGAAAGCGAGAGTCCGTATCTGAAGGAGGCTGCGCGCCAGCCTGTTCATTGGCAGATTTATTCAGAAGAAGTATTCAAGCTAGCGCGAGAACTAGATCGTCCGATCCTTTTGGATATCGGCGCGGTCTGGTGCCATTGGTGTCACGTGATGGATAATGAATCGTACACTGATCCTCAAGTGGCGGAACTCATAAACAGTTTGTTCATACCGGTTAAAGTAGACCGAGACCAGATGCCCGACGTCGACGCGAGGTACCAGAGCGGCGTCAGCGCGATCACTGGCGGAGGGGGATGGCCATTGACAGGATTCCTTACTCCGGACGGAAAGGTGTTCTACGGCGGTACTTATTTCCCGAAAACAGATCAGCAGGGGAGGCCCGGCCTTATTTCACTCTTACCGCAGATAGCTGATATTTACGCCAAGAGGCGGGATGATGTTCTGAAGAGCGCCGACGAAGTTATGCAGTACCTTCGCGAGTTTGAATCGAAGACTTCTCGCGCCGGCAAGATAGACGAGGAGATAATAGACACGATTGTGAAATCGGCGGTAGACAAATTCGACCCGGAATTCGGCGGATTCGGGACGGCTCCGAAGTTCTTTAATGCTACAATGCTGCGTCTCCTCGCTGAAGAGGTCGGACGAACTCGTGATCCGAACCTTCGAAAGACGGTGGATGTGTCCTTGGATCGGATCGCTCAGGGCGGGGTATATGATCAAATCGGAGGAGGCTTTCACAGGTACTCTGTCGACCGGTATTGGCACGTTCCGCATTTTGAAAAAATGCTTTATGATAACGCGCTTCTTTTGTCGGTCTATTTGAAAAACTACGAAGTAACGAAAAACGAACTTCATGGCAATATCGCGAGGGAAACAGCCGACTGGATTATCAATGTCATGCGCCAGCTGCGCGGAGCGTTCTTCGCACACCAGGACGCGGATGTTGGTCCTCATGACGACGGAAGTTACTGGACCTGGACCGAGGAAGAGGCGCGTCGGATACTTACTGAGGATGAGTTCAAAGCTTCGGCCCCGTATTTTGATATAAGAAAATTGCCTGAAGATATTCAGGAATCCCCGGAGCGGAATG
>JAJYGB010000232.1 GCA_021785235.1 Bacteroidota bacterium | reverse complement strand
GCGTGACCGACGCCGACGGCGGAAAAGCGACGCACGTGATCTTCAAGATCGGAGAAGGATACATTTACATCTACAGCTTCCCGAGAAAGGCGATGGAGTTCAGAAGCGCCAGACTTCCCTCGGATTGCGCCGACGCCATCCGGAATAACAAATGGTACTGGGGAATGGACGAGAACGGCGATACTCAGGCGGCCTGGGTCGATGGTGACCGGGTTTGCGTGGCAACGACAAATATGGATAAGAGCGACCTAATCAATTATCTACAGGCTTCTGAAAGGACCGCAAAATGATAAAGAGACTTCTTGTTCTGCTGATGGCCGCTTCACTCGCGTCTTGCGCCGCGAAGCCCGCTAAGAAAGCGAACGTCGCCGCGACAAATTCCGCCGCCCTGACGAAAGCCGTCTATTTAAACAACGTTTCCGCCACAGCAAGCGTCTCCCCGGAAACCGGAAAGACCGCTTCCGACTTTTCATGGTACAACAGCGAGGGAAAGAAAGTCTCCCTCACCTCACTCAGAGGCAAAACCGTCCTGATAAATTTCTGGGCCACATGGTGCGGCCCGTGCAAGGAAGAGCTTCCTGACGTCGAGGCAATCAGCAAACAGTTTTCGTCAAAGGGGTTGGTTGTCGTCGGAGTATCCGAAGACAACGGCGACAGTGTGCTCGCCGACGTTTCACACTTCGCCGCAACGCACGGTTTGACCTATCAAATAGTTGTCGACAACACGGACATCGCCAATGCCTATGGAAACATAAACGCGATACCGACATCGTTTATAATTAACAAGGACGGCAAGATCGTCGACCAATGGGTAGGACTCCGGGACAGATCGTTCTTCGAATCGACGATAAGAAAATACCTGGATTAATTCTCAAGAAAAACCCTTCGTAGATAGATTCCGGCCACTGGGCACCGACGAAAAACGGAGCCGCAGCCAGACGGGGAGAAAGAAATATTAGTTTAGTAATATCATTTTCTTAGTTGAGACGAATCCACCTGCCCTCAATTGATAGAAGTAAACCCCACTTGAAAATCGTGAGCCGTCGAAAGTAACGCTATATCTGCCTGGCGCGGGATTGCCTTTGGCTGATTTCTCCTCTCCATTTCTTCTCGAAATGTCGACAAGAATTTAAGAGCGTCTGATTTGACACGAGCTCTTGTGGAGATCTTCCGTCTTTTTCCATCAAGCTCGAAGTAAATGTAATAGACACAACTCTTGTGCTTTGACAGATACATAATCTTCTCCAAAGTATGCCACTTACGAGAAGTGGTGCGCCAACTAGTGCTATCGAAAGCGTTTTGTTTTGGATGATTCCGAAATTTGGCGAGTAATTGCCGACTAAATCGGCCAAATTGAGCTCTTTTGAGGGGTAAATTTCGGTGAGTGTAGCGCTAACGGGAGTCGAACCCGTGTTTTCGCCTTGAGAGGGCGACGTCCTAGGCCACTAGACGATAGCGCCGTAATTGACGAGAAGTTTGAATTTTAAATTTTGAATTCTTAATTAGTTCAAAATTGAGAATTTAGAATTCAAAATTCCGAGAAATGCTGCCCGGCAAGGGCTCGAACCTTGACTTTCCTGATCCAGAGTCAGGCGTGTTGCCAATTACACCACCGGGCAATGCTTGTTTTCGCAGGTTCCTCAAAACCCGCGAATAATTCCAGGACAAAAATTACTACTTCTCGGACAAATTACCAAGGAGGTTGATAATTCCATAAGCCATTTTCCCGGGAGATTCAGCCATATCAATGTCACTTCCCACCCCCTCAACACACCGTCCGCCAAGTAGATGCTCTCCCGCGGGGATTGACCGTTGTCCTGACTCACCCGTTAAGGAACCGATCGATTCTAAACGGCACGACGAATAGTGCTCATGGAGAGACGGATTATTAAGACAATTCTTTGGAAGCATCTATGAACATGCTTACTTTGTCGAAGCAGATCTAACTAAATCAAGAGAACGTCATGCAATATGTATTCTCAACTTTGAAGATAAAGCACTACAGATTTCCAACACATGTCAACGACCTGGTAATAGACAGATCGGAGTCCTCAACGTCCGAAGTTTTCGTAGTTGTTCTCGAAAAGGGAGAGGCGCCGCCGCCTCACAAGCACGACGACACCGAACAAGTCTTCTACGTGATGGAGGGCGATGGCCTCCTCACGATCGGCGAAAGGAAGGAACAGTTCGAAGTACACCCCCACGACGTCGTAAGGATCCCGCCGTCGACCCTTCATTCCATCAAGTGCATAGGTGATAAACCGCTGAGGTATCTGAGCATTGATTGCTTCGTGGAAGGACGCCCGAAAGATGAGCCCACATGGGATTCTCATGTGAGGGTAATGTGCAGTCAAAATGGTTGGGACTACGGAAGCGTCACAAGATAGGCACGCTCTCTATATTGAAAATTTTCTGAAGTCTCTTTCCGCCTGATACGATGCCACAGCGGCCCGGTGCAGTATTAGATCGGTGCACCTCCACCCGTTAGGCCAGCGGACCACGCCGACATTTCGCAACAAATGTTCGGTTGCGATTTTCCGATAATCGTTTCAATCATCAACGCGCAACACACCCCCACCGGCGATAGCGTTCCTGCTTCTAACAAGTCCAACACTTCCTTCAGTCGTGATGCCGATTATTGCTTTTTCAGAAGGCGGGATTTAGCTTGTGGAGGTTTCACGGTTAGCAAGCAGGCACAATGAAACCGTGCCACCACACAGAATCATACCAGCCAAAGCACCAGCTAGAAAAACGGAGTTCCATTACAAACTTGCGGCAGAGGACTCGCGACTCCTCTCAACGCGCGCGCTGGAAAAGAACGGCGACACGGTTCTCCGCAGGTTTTTAAAACCGTTCCGGGGTTTGTCCAGCTCAAGCACATCCGATCACTCATGCAAAGAGAAGACACGAAATAGCCACGCACATTTCGTAGCAGCCGGAGGTGTATTTGTTTCGGGAACATTTTGAGCAGGCGGATGTACCTGATCTTTATTCTCCAATGAACGTAGTAAGCAGCGTCAGGGCTCAGCATAAGCCGATTAATAGTTCCGTCCACGACATGCAACGGCAGCGGATGCCGGCAGTATCGTTCTATTCAAACCTGATTGACTTAATGCGGTTCCAACAAAATGAATAGCAAGTATGGCAGTGCGATACGATAGGGTACATCATCGATTTTGGTCTGCACTGATGGTTGCCCTCCTCTTAGGGCTTGCGGAACAGGCTTCTGGCAAAACCGTAGGCCTCACCAAAGTTCAATCGATTTCTCCGACGAAACGGCTTATAACTGTAACGTCAGACGAGCAAAGCATCACCTCAATGGCGCGAGGCAACGGAGGCACTCCGTACGTCGCATTTCCGTTTCTCTCGCGGGGAGCTGTCAGTTATTCGGTCAGTCGGCTAAATCCAAAGACATTTCGGCTCGTGGGCCCTGCTGCACCTGCGGTCGACAGCGCCAAGGGAAGCAACGCGACCGCGCGCTTCGATTTCAAAAGCCTCACTGACGCGAACGGCGTCCTTCTCAAGGAGGTCGGCATCATGCGCGGCGAGAAACTTTTCTCGCTGATCGTCCTCCCTTACCGGTATGATTCCGCGACAGGTCAAATCACTTACTTCAGGAACATCAACGTCACTCTCACCTCTAACGCGGCTTTCCCATCGCACTTCGATGACCTCTCGGAAGAGATGAAGCGCAATGTGATGAACGAGCCGCAAGCCAACGCGCCGACCCCATCCGGAGATTATATCAGGATCGTTGTCAATGATGACGGAATATACCATATCACAGGCGAGGAGCTGGATACCGCCGGCGTAAACCTGTCGAGATTCACAAGCGGGAACATGACGCTCTGGAACCACGGGAAACAAATACCCATCTACGTCCACACGCTCGGCGGGGCCGCGTTCACGAAGAGCAGTTATTTCGAGTTCTACGGCACGGCGAACAGGATCAGTTACTCGCAGGGAAGGCCTGACCTCTACCTGGATCCGTTTAGCGATGACAATGTTTATTTCCTGACCGTGGATTCGACACAATCGGTACAGCGGCTCGTCACGGAAGACGGCGCGCTCGGGCACGCCAGCAACGCGGTAAATCTCGCAAACTATTCATTTACAGAAACCAAACATCTGGAGATCGATCATGATTACGAGCGGCTGGATGCGGTGGATCTCAACGAGACTTATGACAGTCAGGATCATTGGTTCTGGACGAAAGTTAGCAGCCAGCAAATGTCAACCGCGCCGTTTTACCTTGCCTACCCCGATACGACGAGTATCCATCCTCTTACACTGACGGCAGCCTTCCAGGGCATTACCCATTTCGGCATGCCAGACGAGCATCAGGCAGAGCTCTTCATCAACGACACCCACGTCCTCAGTGCGATATGGAACAACCAAACGACAAAAATCGCCAATCTCGGCTCTTCCTCGAGCATCCCACACAGTGTCCTGCACAACGGCTACAATAATTTCAAGATCTACGATGCCAATCCCGGCAACTTGGACATTTGCACTTTCGCCTTCAACTGGGCCGAACTCCGTTACCAGCGGCTTTACGTCGCCGATAAGGACTACCTGAAGTTCACTGTACCGGATAACGCGCAGCCGGGCTACTACGACTTCGTGATCCAACAATTCAACAATCCTGAGATATCGGTGTACAGGCTTAACGCTTCGAGGATAAGCAACGTAACCATAAAGTACTTGAACAACCAGGGAAACGCTCAGGGACACGCGGCCCTCTTCGAAGCCTACGTCCAGTCGCCTCTGGATCAATTCATCGCCGTGAGCAACTCTAGGAAGCTAAGCCCCGTCAGCATAGAAGTCGTTCCGCGCGCCGGCCTTTCCTCCATCGACTATTCAGCCGATTACGTAATAATAACAAGCCGCCAACTGGACGATGTCACCGAGAAGCAAATCGACCAGGTGAACCCCGTTTCGAAATTGGCATCATGGTACAATTCTCACGGCGTAAAGACTATCGTGGTTAATGCAGTGCAGGTTTACGACGCTTTCAATTATGGAATCAAGAGTCCATACGCAATCAGGTCGTTTATTTCGCATGCCTACCGCAATTGGAGAATCGCCCCGAAGCATGTGCTGCTAGTCGGAGCGGGTACGTGGAATTGGAAGAACGGGAATAAATCGGCGGATCTGATTCCTGTAATGATGAAGCAGACCTATAACTTCGGCGCCGCGGCAAGCGATAACTTCTACGCCTGCGTCGACGGGGACGATCCCATTCCCGATCTGGCCATCGGCAGAATTCCAGCGACAAGCACAAACCAGGTCAACACGGCGATCGATAAAATCCTGTCTTATTACTCAGTGA
>JAJYGB010000535.1 GCA_021785235.1 Bacteroidota bacterium | reverse complement strand
ACGAGCATCAGCAGAACGGACCCGGCGCTCGTAAGGATTTCAAGCCACTTGCTCGCGAGCTGGACCAGTACCTGGCCAATCTTGTCGGAGATGTCACCGAAATTTATGAAAGGCATTTTGGCCTGGAGCTCAGCCTGAACGGCCTCGATTTGCTTCCCGAAGTTTGGAGATTTGACCGCGCTCTCGAGGCTCACAACCTGTGCAATCAAAGGCGGCAGCAACGTACTCAGGAGCACGTAAATTACCACGGCTATGGCAGCGTAGACCATGAGAATCCCATATACTCTTCTTACTCCCCTCACCTCCAGTGCCTCGATCACAGGGGAAAGAAGGAAGGAGAGAAGGAAAGAGATGATCAGGAGGGCAAAAACGCCGCCAAGGAGCGAAAGGAACCAGAGAACAAGGAGCATGACCGAGACTACGAGGAAGACTTTGAAACCATTCTTCTTAAAGATCGACAGCATCGATGTCTCCTTTGAACACTCTTCGATTGACCAGTTTAATAATGTCCCAGTCGAAACCTCTTCTTGCCAGGAAGGCCGTCAATTTTTCTCGTCGCTTCGCCGGCTCAAATCGTTCAAGCGATCTCAGCTTGGATTCCGCAGCGGCAAGCGCCAGGCTAAGTTGCGTCTCATCGTCCCGCACCTGCGAGATCGCGCTCTCAGCTGCCTCTTTAGCGACACCTTTCTCGCGCAACCCCCTCTCGAGCTCCCGTCGTCCAACCGGCTTCGAAGCGATCTTTGTCGCGACAAAAGCTTCCGCGAATCGCGAGTCGTCGACAAGTCCGATCTGCCCGAGTTTTCCAATCACCCTTTCCACAATCTCCTGGGAGTAACCTTTTTGCCGCAGGCGCTGGTCGAGCTCGGTGCGCGTTCTCATTCGGTAATTCAGAAGCCGCCCGGCGGCGAAGTACGCGTCCCGGAACGATTGCGCATCTTGTATTTTAGAGAACATCTCTTCCGCGATCTCATCATTCCGGCGAAGTCCAAAGTCTATTAACACTTCCTTGCTTAGAACGAGTTTCGTCCCGTCGTCGAAGGAGACTGCATACCTGCCACCCTTTCGCGCTTTCTGAATAGACTGAATACGCATAACCCAGCGCGCAGCTTGAGCGTCTAGTCTTTCTGCTTCTTGGTTTCTTTTGATTTTTCCGGCTTCTCGTGCGGTACCGCGGTGCCGTTACCGCCGCTTTTTGAGGGGCTCAATCCGAGCTTGGTTCTCACCTCGTTTTCCATGTCCTTTAACGCGGCAGGATTCTCCTGGAAATATTTCTTCGCGGCCTCTCTTCCCTGACCCAGCCTTTCGCTCTTGTACGAAAACCAGGTCCCGCTCTTCTGAATGACCTCGTGATCGACGCCTACATCGAGCAGGTCGCCGATGCGGGAGATGCCTTCATTGTACACGATGTCGAACTCCACCTCTTTGAAGGGCGGAGCCACTTTGTTCTTCACAACCTTGACCCTGACTCTGTTTCCGATGATATCCTGGCCTTCCTTGATGTGGTCGCGTTTGCGAATGTCGAGTCGCAGGGCGGCGTAAAATTTCAGCGCGTTTCCACCGGTTGTGGTCTCGGGATTACCGTAAACTATTCCGATCTTGCTTCGCAGCTGGTTGGTGAAAATAACGGATGTGTTGCTCTTGTTGATGGCGGCGGTGAGTTTTCGGAGCGCCTGAGACATCAGACGGGCCTGTGCACCCATCTGCGCGTCACCCATCTCACCTTCGATCTCGGCACGTGGGGTAAGTGCCGCGACGGAGTCTATAACCACCACGTCGATAGCACCGCTCCGAACCAGCGTTTCGACAATGTCCAGGGCCTGCTCGCCGAATTCCGGCTGCGAGAGTAGAAGGTTATTCGTGTCTACTCCGATTCGTTTCGCATAGTTGAGGTCAAGCGCGTGTTCAGCGTCTATAAACGCGGCAATGCCTCCTTGCCTTTGCGCTTCGGCGATTACGCTGAGACAGAGCGTCGTTTTGCCTGAACTTTCGGGACCGAAAATCTCGCTGATCCTCCCTCGAGGTATTCCGCCAATCCCCAAAGCCCAGTCGAGCGAGATCGAGCCTGTCGAGATAGCGTCGATCTTTGCGATTGGTCCCTCACCCATCTTCATCACGGCTCCCTTACCGTGATCTTTTTCGATCTGATTAAGCGCAATATCAAGCGCTTTTAACTTTGCTTCTTTTTCCTCTGACATCTCTAAATTTCCTTTCCTGTCCAAAGACCCTCTTCGGAGAAGTGACTCCACGGACTATTCTAGTGAATACTCGTATAGAACTCTATATTCCGAGCCCGAAGGCTTCAACGTACTTTCAAAAAGTGCAACGCTTTTGGGGAAGAACCGCTCAAGGGATAATTTACCCTGGCCTTTGAACTTCTGCAAGTCTGCGACGGCACGCGCTGAGCCTCGAAAGCCGGATCCGGCGTTTCCCCCGCCTTCCCTTTCACGCAGCCTCGCAATGGTAATGTGAGGCTTGAACGCACGTGCTTCCGGAACGATCCCGAATTGAGAAGTGGCAATCATCAGAGCCTTTGCGAAAGAGGCCAACGACCCGTCGTCGGCGCAATCGAGCCATATTCCCCTTCTCACTTTCTCATTGGGAAAGTAATTCATGCCGACTATTTCAGTCGATGGAGATTTGGCGGGATAAATTCGAAGCTCTTGAACTGCACCCGCAAAAAGACGATCCACCTGCTCTTGCCGGAAATCGCCAATGAAATGGAGAGTGATGTGGAGTTTGTCCGTCCCTTCGAATCGCGCATTCGGAACCAGGGGGCGAAGCATCTCCTGCAGTTCCACTATTTCTCGTTTGGTTGCCTCCGGGAGAGTTGCGCCGAAAAAAATCCTTATGAGTCTTCAGCCCATTATCATACAAGCGGTATGTCTGAGCCGTGCTTCATAGAGACCGGCCGTCAGAACATCTGCAAGAATCAGACTGGCGTACGCGACTAATTCGGCCCGGCATTCAATTCATTCCGAGAATTCGTCTTCGCACCAATTCGAGCGCCGCTTGCGAAGCGCGGTCCTTGAACCGGATCCGCTCATCTGGAAAGTTGTGCCGCTTCACTATCGTCCCACCGGCGTCGGAAAGACCTATGAACACGAGTCCCACCGGCTTCTCCTCTGTTCCTCCCGTCGGGCCTGCGATTCCCGTGACGGAGAGGCCGATATCGGTCTTCGAAATGGCCCTGATGCCTTCAGCCATGGAGCGGGCGACATCCTCACTCACCGCTCCGAACTTCTCGATGAGCTCTTTCGGCACCCGAAGGATCTCAATCTTCGACTCGTTGCTATAACTCACAACCCCTCTGTTGAAATAAGAGGAGCTCCCGCCGACGTTCGTTATCCGGTGTGATATATAACCGCCGGTACAACTTTCGGCGACCGCAATCGTAAGTTTTTTCTCCTTCAGAAGCCTCCCGACAGTCTCCTCAATATCGACTTCCCCCTCCGAATAAATATATTTCTCCGCCTTGTCCCTGATCTTCGCCTCGACTTCAGATACGATCCTGTCAGCAGCTTCTGCCGTTCCGGCCTTTACGGTTATTCTCATGCGAACTCCGAACTGGCTTGGCAGGAATGCCAGCTTGGCCTCCCCGCCCAGGATATCGTCAACATTCCCCAGAAGTTCGAACAGACTCGATTCGGCAATCCCTGTCGTCTTCAATACCTTATGTCTGATGACCTGGCCTATAGCCTTCTCTTTCAACCGCGGGATGATATACTCCGTCATTATGTTGCGCATCTCATGCGGCACACCGGGCATAACCGCAAAAAACTTCCCGTCGTTTTCGAAGAGCATCCCTGGGGCGGTCCCCCAGTGATTCATCAGGACAGTACAGCCTTCAGGCACCAGCGCCTGATCCTGATTAACCTTTCTCACGGGAATGTTCCGCCTGGACAACCGGTCTGTGACGTTTGCCAGGACCGCGTCGTCCATCACAAGCTTCACGTTGAAAAAATCGGCGACAACTTTCTTCGTGATGTCGTCATGAGTAGGTCCAAGTCCTCCGGTGACAAGCACCACATTGAAATCTCGGGTATATTCCCTGAACGCGCGCATTATTTCATCCGCGTCATCGCCGACGACCAGCGTGCGCGTCACCTCGATGCCTGCTTCGGACAGTTTCTGTCCGATGAATGCCGCGTTGGTATTTGTCACCTGTCCGATGAGTATCTCATCGCCTATTGTCAGAATCGCTGCAGTTTTCATTTTCAGTTTTGCGGTTTGTCCGTCTACCTAGTGAACTCTACTCCCTCATCGGTTCAATGCGCGATGTTACTTGAACGATCAAAGCCCGACTACCGGAAGCCGCCGGTAATTCCGTTTTATCTCCCGAAATAGAGGTAGAGTTGTAGAATTATGTTTGTGTATACCCCGCACACGACATCGTCCATCATTATCGACAGCCCGCCGTTTCGTCTGTCAAAATAGCTGGCGGGAAACGGCTTGAAAATATCGAGCATTCTGAAAAGGATAAATGCCATGGCGGCAAGAATAAGTCGCTTCGGAAGAAATAGAACGGATATCCAAAGGGCGACTATTTCATCTATAACCACCCTGGAAGGATCGTGACCATAACTCATTTCCATACGCGCAGCCGAGTAAGTTCCCCATAAAAAAAACACCAGGATCGCAGGGATTATGACATAGGGGTTTTCAAACCCGGGAATGAAATATATGATTAGTCCGAGCAGCGATCCGACCGTACCCGGAGCAACAGGCGAGAGCCCGCTTCCAAGCCCGGTCGATATCAGTTTGTCGAGAAAACCGGCACCGCGAGGAGGTATTGCCCCGCCCGCGTCTTCCCTGACACCGTCTGAAGACGACCCTTCACTCGGACTGTGCTCTACCACTGAACACCCGAAAGGAAGAATATATAATCTTGTGGTTTTCTATAATGTACTGGATGCCGGTACCGAGTGTCAGGATAGTAACGACAAGCATGGAGTAGTAGAGAACGTTGCTATTCAGGATTGTGCTGAAGACAGGCCGGAACTGAGGGATGGTGTTCCTCAATACTACGGCGAGAAGCACTGCATATATGAAAACCATCTGGGTAAAAGTTTTGACCTTGGCGCTGAAATTAGTTCGGAGGGTCCGCCCGCGCAACTCAGAGAATGAACGAAGCAGTGTGATCGATATGTCACGGACTACGATGACCCAAACCATCCACCACTGGACTAGTCCAAGCCATGCGAACGCTATGAAAGCCGCCGACGTCAGCACCTTATCGGCAAGTGGGTCGAGAAATATCCCCCATCTGGTTACCTTTCCGAGTTTCCGTGCAACCCAACCGTCGTACCAGTCAGTCAGGGCCGCTATGGCAAATACGAGTAC
>JAJYGB010000582.1 GCA_021785235.1 Bacteroidota bacterium | reverse complement strand
GTAAAATTTCGGAGTGGGATGCCCCGCTTCGTCGATCGGCGCATCGTAATCGTAGCTGCTGATCTGGGGCGAATACGGAAGATTGTCGTTGAAGTTCGCTCCGTTCATGAATCCTCTCGTAGTGCCTCCGTGGGCCATGTACATATTGACGGACAGGCCGTGTGCCAGAAGTGTATCGAGCTGCGAGGCGCAGACTTGTGAGGAGACCGTGTTGAAAGGCTTGCCCCAGTCATCGAACCAGCCGGGATACCACTCACCAACGAAGAAAGGCCCCGCGCCGCCGTGATTTGTTCTGACGGTGTCTTCTATTTGTTTTATGTCGATGGACCCGTCGACGGCGGGAAGCGCCCCTTCGACCGATCCCCTGGAAACCTTGTCGATCCCGTCAAGAGTGTAGAACGGCACATCGAACCCAACCTCGCGCATCATCCCCTCGTTCATCTTGAGGTATGTCTTGTCGTCTCCGTATGATCCGTATTCGTTCTCGATCTGTACCATTAGTATGGGCCCGCCCTTCGTAACCTGGAGCGGCGCGAGATATTTCCCCAACTGCTCGTAGTAGGCCTTCATCAGCTTCATGAATTCCGGATCGCGGCTTCTCACCTTCATCCCCTTTTCGTTGAGCAGCCAGTACGGATATCCGCCGAATTCCCACTCGGCGCAGGCGTAGGCGCTCGGCCGGACCAGGACCCAGAGGCCTTCCTGCTGCGCCATGCGCACGAACGCGGCGACGTCCGCGTCACCTTTGAAATTGAACTTCCCCTTCTGAGGCTCCTCGACGTTCCAGAAGACGTAGGTGCATATCGTGTTCAATCCCATCGCCTTCGCCATTCTCAGGCGCTCGCGCCAATACGCCCGCGGTATGCGGGAGAAGTGCATCTCCCCGCTGATTATCTGGAAAGGCCTGCCGTCCAGGAGAAAATGATTCCCGGAAATCTTGAAGGTATGCGCCTCAGCCTTCAATGAGACAATGGCTGAGGCGAGTAGAAACACGATCGCGAGCTTCTTCATTGATCGCTCCATTTCAGTGCGATTTTTGAGTCGATTCCTGTTGGGCCGTGCGCTGTCCCGTCAATATTCGGTGTCCACCGTCTTGGGATTACCCTCGACCTTGGATATTTTCAGTACCCACGCGTTCTCACAGGGAGGGTGTTCCTGAAAATCCTTCGGGACATCCGCTTCGAATCCCTCTCCCACCTTCTTCCATTTGATTTCCTTGTCATAACCCAACAATGTGACCTTCGCGTTTTCGGCCGGGCGGATATTGTCCATCCAGATCCTCGATGGCGGAGTCGTCTCTCCCTTGTCGGCGAGATAAATCGCGAACGTAGTGCCGTCGTCGAGCTGCGTCAGGCAGACCTTTCCCTGTTTATAAGGCGCGACGGGGTGCGTGTCGTATATCGCCTCGCTGTTCACTTTCATCCAGTCGCCGATGCCCTTGAGGCGTTCGTAAGCGGTCGGTGACCAGTCGCCCTGTGAATTCGGGCCGATGTTCAGGAGGAAGTTTCCTCCTTTTGAAACAATATCGACCAGGAGGTGAATAAGCCTGTTCACCGACTTGTAATGATCGTGAGGAACATAGGACCAGCTTGTCGCCATCGGCATGCACGTTTCCCAGGGATACGGGAGCGGCTTGTCGGGGACGGTGTTCTCGGGCGTGAGGTAATCCTGGTACGGCCCCGGCACGGCGCGATCGACAACAATGAGTCCCGGCTGCTTCTCGCGTGCGTCCTTAACGATGAGAGGCATGTTTATGTCCTGGCTTTGCGGAAAGACCGGGTACTTCGCGGTCAGTTTCTCCTCCATAATTTCCTGCGGCGTCTTTGTCCTCACCCAGCCGGCGTCGAGCCAGAGTATGTCGATACGCCCATAGTTCGTCATGAGTTCATTAATCTGGGTCTGGGTATAGTTGACGAATCTCAGCCAGCGGTTCGGGTGGAGCTCGATATTGTAATTCGGGTTGCGGTCCGGCGTCGCGAAGTTAGGCCACCAGTAGTCGGGCGAATGCCAGTCGGCTTTTGAGAAATAGGCCCCGATCATGAAGCCGTCGTTCCTGAACGTGTCGAAGATGGATTTAGCGATGTTCGCCCTGGGGTTTGTGTGGAACGGGCATTCCGGGCTCGTCACCTTGTAATTTGTCGTCTTGGTGTCGAACATGCAGAAGCCGTCGTGATGTTTCGTCGTGAAGACGACGTATTTCATGCCGGCGAATTTCGCGGCCTTCGCCCATTTTTCCGGATCGAACTTGACGGGGTCGAAGGTCTTGATGAGGTTCTGGTACTTCTCTTTATAGTCGGTGTAGTTGGAGTCTCTTCTTCTTTCCCATCCCTCATCCTCCGAGCAGATGGACCATGATTCGACGACACCCCATTCGCTGTATGTTCCCCAGTGCATGAGGAGGCCGAACTTGTTGTCGTGCCAATTGTGGAGCTTTTTCAGGACGAGCGTGTCGGTTTCGGGGTAGTATTTTTGGAGATAACCCTGAGCCATGGAAACGCCAGCGGCTATCAGAATAAATGCCAGCGCCGCAATTATTTTCTTCATTGGTGACCTCTTCCTTAAAGTGAAAGCGCAAAATCGTCAGTAACTGCCGTTCTATTTCTTTTGCTCGCCCAAAAGAAAAAGAACGAAAAAAGAAAAGGGCGCCCCGCAAAAACGGCCGCCGGCCAAGCCGTGGCCGCTTTTGCAAGGGGTTTTCATAGATGCTGCAAACTTATATACATATTAGTACTTCAATAATAACTTGACCCGTATCTCATCTCCCATGGCCGGCAACTAATCGACAGTTTGTTTCCCTCACTGAACCATCCCTAATTCGCGAAAATCTCGTCTATGAACAACCACGCCTTCGCTCCGGCTCCGATATGCCACGGCGGACAAACGCCGATGCTCTTCGCGACCATCTTCACGTACCTGGCTTCCCTCGGTTTGAACGACAACCCAAAGTCCTTTATGACCGTATCGGTGTTCTTTTCCGACACTTCATTTTGCACGACTCCGACACTGTCGAAGTGTACACCGTCTTCGGAGACGAAGAACTCGACGCTTGTCGGCATGAAGATATACGAGCTTATCGACTGGTAGAACCCGGCACCGACTTGCGATATAGTCTCCGCTTTTTTCAGATCTACCACCGCGTCGATATCCGTACCTTTGTAGCCCTGCCAGAGTCCGTCCCGGAAATTTGTCGTACCACGTATTCCGTCGACAAGCGATTTCACTCCCCCGGCACTGTACTCAGGAGAATACGGTTCCTCCACAGAAATGCCGGCGTTGAGCGCCTTGTCGGTGATGAATGAGAGGTAGATCGGGTTGCCAACGAGACGTCCGTTCATCTCGGCCTGCGCGATGAAAGTCGCGGTGCTCGAGATCGTCACCGGCTGCTCATAAAGGCGCGAGTCAGACATTGTGAGCGTGTCGCCGAGCGCGTAGCGAAGAGTTATGCCGGCCTGAGTCGGGGTCAGGCTGATCGTAAACGCTTTCTTTTCTTTGTCGAATGTCGTCTGATAAGAAATGGCTTTCCGTTCCAGTCCGTAGTCCACACCGAGATAGGCAAGTCTCCTATACTGTGTCTGCAGCCTCTCGTGAAAATCGGCGTAGTTCTTTCGGGCCGGATTCGTCCACGCGTCTTCGGCGATCGCGAGGAGCCGCGGAAACATCTTGCTGTCGACAGTCTCCTGCGGCGCGTGTTCGCTCCACATGCTCGCTTCCGTTCCGAGCACGTATTTCTGCTCTTCAGGAGTCAGGCCGGGCGGCATCGGATCGAAAGAGTAAACCGTGTCGAGGCTCAGACCATCCGCGTCCTGGCTGAGGTACGTGTACCCACCCGGAGCGAGTATCGTGGAATGCCCAGTTTTCGCGGCCTGTATCGCGCCGTCGATTCCACGCCATGACTCGACGACACCACCGGAGTCCGGCCCCTTCCCTTCAAGTATCTCGTCCCAACCGATGATTTGCCTCCCCTTCGATTCGAGGAACTTCTGGATCTTCCTGATAAAATAGCTCTGAAGCTCTTCCTCGCTTTTCAGTCCCTTCTCTTTCATGAGGTTCTGGCAGGCCACATTCTCTTTCCATTCGATCTTCGGTACTTCGTCGCCGCCGATGTGTATATAATGAGACGGAAAGAGTTTTACGACTTCGTCCAGCACATTTTCCAGAAAAGTGAACGTAGACTTCTTGCCGGGATTATAAATATCCTTGTACACTCCCCACTGTGTGCCGACCTCGAACGGGCCGGGAACACACGCGTGTTCGGGATAAGACGCTAGCGAGGCCTCGCAGTGACCGGGCATTTCAATTTCAGGAACGACCGTAATGAAACGGCTTTTCGCGTAAGCTACGATCTCCTTTATGTCCTTCTGCGTATAGTAACCGCCGTAAATCTGCCCGTCCGCTTCCTTCCGCCAGGCGCCAACTTCCGTCAGCTTCGGATACTTCTTTATCTGTATCCTCCATCCCTGGTCGTCGGTGAGGTGCCAGTGGAAGACGTTGAACTTGTAGTACGCCAGGAGATCGATGTACCTCTTGATGAAATCCTTCGTCATAAAATGGCGGACGCAGTCGAGGTTCAGCCCGCGCCACGCGAACCTGGGGTGATCCACTATCTTGCACGCGGGAATTTCAAATTCACCCACGTTTGAGGAATCCGGAAGGGGAATAAGCTGAAGCAGCGTCTGAATGCCCCTGAAAAGGCCCGCCTCTGTCTTCGCCTTTAGCACAATCCTTCCGGGCGTGACCTCAACCTCGTAAGCTTCCGAATTTGGCGCCGGGAAAGACTTATCCAGGTCCAGCATCAAAACATTTTTCGTCCTGTTCACGGAGGCAGTCTCGCGCAATTTCAGATGTGTAAAGATGTCGAGCTGCTCGCCAAGATACATGCCCAATTTCTCCAGACTATTCGCGCGCGCGATGGTCGTCGACGCGGACAGTGTAAACTCCCCCTGTCCCGTGATTATGAAGTTGGGTTCCGGAACCACGTTAATCGATGCCGACGCCTCCGAACAAAAAAGAGGAATCGAAATGAATAGGACTAGAAAGATTTTGTTCATTGATCTGCTCTTTCCTTAAATATGACGACCGGACGCGCGCGTCCTTCCCGACCCGGCTGGGCCGCTTCGGCGAAGTCCTTTCACGGATTGAAGGACTCATCATTTGCTAATTATCTGCAGCAGGAACTCGATCGGGTGTTCCACCCGACGTCCGAGCTCGTCGCGTATCTGCTCCCTGCAGGAGGTTCCGCTGGCAAGAACTATTGTGCCGCCGCGCCCCTCGTAGCTCTTCTCGATTTGCAGGGCGAGATCATGACCGATGTTTTTGCTCATCCCGTAATATTCCTTCTTGTAACCGAAGC
>JAJYGB010000576.1 GCA_021785235.1 Bacteroidota bacterium | reverse complement strand
ATTAGGCAGCCAATGCGTAGTTGTTGTTCGCATTTACGTTTTTACCGATTTTTTTACGCGGCACCGGCAACCGCGACACGCAACCCATGAATTCCCAAATCCCCGTCGATTCCAATGTCATCCCCAAATTCAAACTATGAAAAACCGATCCAACTGATTCCGACATTTTCGCGGACGAAGAATTGTTCTCAGATTGTCAAAGAACTATCAAATCGGAAATTCTCTTTACAAGCGACGCCGAATATTCTAAACTCTTTTCCTCGGATGAACGTTCCAAGTCGGCGGCTACGCTCGAGACCTCCGGATAACCGAAGGACTTGGCCGTTCCTCTGATCTTGTGCGCGATAGCGCTCACTTCGTCCCAGTCCGCATCTCTAACCGCGGCCTCGAGTGCTTTCAGCTTCTCCAACAAGTCGGCCGTGAACAGAGTTCTGAGATCCTCAAAACCGTCGTCTCTAGTCAAGAATTGTAAATGTCAAGAATCTGCTTTGCGAAAGTTTTGGGCTCAATCGGCTTTGGTAGATAGCCGTCGAATCCCGCCGCCTCGAACTTCTCTTTGTCTCCGCGCATCGTGTAAGCGGTGAGCGCGATAATCGTTATGTCCTTTGTAAGGGAATTCGAACGAATTCGTTTCAATATTTCCACGCCATCCATCTCAGGGAGCTGAATATCAAGAAGTATCACGTCCGGAATCGTTCCGCTAAGGAAAGTAAACGCCTGCCGGCCCGATTCGGCCTCGAAAACGTTATATCCCCCTTTCTTCAGGAGATACACCGCAAGCTGTCTGTTGATGGCATTATCGTCAACGACAAGGATGTTTTTCATCACTTATTTCCCTAAAAATATACTAACCCCTCCCTCCAAAGGCAACCGCCGAGGTTAGCGACGCTTTCAATAATTGCGTACAACTTCATTGCTTTCGATTCAGATTGAGATCGGAACAGCTCCCCTTCAGGTAAAGATTGAGATATTGGGTGTAAATCCTGTAGAGAAGCAGCCTGCTCGCTTCGTTGTAAACCGCGCCGTGAGCGCCCGGGGGAAATATACGCAAGCTCGCGTCCTTCCCCGCGTTCGTCAAAGCGGTCAGGAGCTGCATCGTGTTTATCGGGTGAACATTATCGTCCATGTCGGAATGCACGAGGAGGAGCTTCCCTTGCAGACTGTCGGCGTAAGTCATACAATCACTCTTTATATACCCCTCTTCGTTTTGACTCAACAACCCCATATAACGTTCCGTGTATATGTCGTCGTAGAGCCGCCAATCGGTGACGGGAGAATTCGCGATGCCAACTTTGAACACTCCCGGATGAGTGAGCATCGTGTAGACTGTGCTGTAACCGCCGTAGCTCGTTCCCATTATAGCCATCTTATCTGCATCGACGTAAGGAAGCGTCGCAAGGTAGCGGGCAGTCGCGACGAAATCATGGCTCTCCCAGTAGCCGAGTTTTTCGTAGACAATCTTCATGAAGGCACTGCCGTAATCTGCAGAGCCGCGATTGTTGACATCAACAACGATATATCCATTTTGCGCGAGCCACTCATCCCATCCGGACGTCTCGAATGAATTGTAGACTGAATGCGACTCCGGCCCCCCGTAAATAGTGAAGACAACTGGATACTTTCGAGTCGAATCGAAATTGAAGGGCTTTATCATAGAACAATCGAGTCTGACGGAATCGGGAGTGACAAAACTGAACAACTCTTTCGGAGAGTATTCGTGAGTCGCGATATATTTTTCAACCGAAGCATTCGCCTCAAGCTTCTTCACCATTTTGTCGCCGGTCTTCCAGAGCTCGACTTGCATCGGCAGCGAAATGTTGGAATACGAATCGACATAGTATTTGCAATTCGGCGACATATTGAAGTGATGAAATCCAGGGACTTGAGACAGGCGCTTTTCATGTGTCCCGTCGAACCTCACAGAGTAGAGTTGCACCTCGAGTGGCGAGGCCTGTGCTGACGTGTAGTAGATGATTTTCTTTTTCGGATCGATCCCGTCGACCTTTATGACGTCCCAGTCGCCGTCTGTCACCCTGTTGACCAGCTTACCGTCATAATCGTATCTGTAAATCTGATAATACCCGCTCGTGTCCGAAACCCAAAAGAACTGACGGATTCCCCGAGGGAAGAAGATCATGTCGTTGACGTTCGTATAGAAATTGAAGATCGAAATCCATGTCTTGCTCTTCTCTTCCATCACCAGTCTGCGCTCCCCCGTCTTGACGTTGAAAAAGAAAAGCTTCATATCGTCCTGCGCTCTGTTCAACGTCATCATGGCTAGTATGTTCGGTTCACTTGTCCAGTAGAGGCGCGGTATGTAGTAGTCACCTTTCAGGCCGGTGTCAAGCCAGATGTTCTTGTGAGTCATAACGTCCAGGACTCCAACCTTGACGATCGGGTTCGGATCGCCGACCTGCGGAATCGGAATCTTGACCCACTTGTTATGGAGGCCTTCATAATTTGTTATCTGGATAATCGGGACTGGGCTCTCGTCAAAATGCCAGTAAGCGAGGTACTTGCTGTCCGGAGACCAGTTCCATGCCTGTGGCTGCCCGAACTCCTCCTCGTACACCCAATCAAAGTGGCCGTTGAAAATCTCTCTCGTCGCGTCGTTTGTCAATTGCGTTTCGCTTTTCGTCGCGAATTCGTAGACGAACATATTACCTCCCCTTTCATAGCCGACCATGGAGCCGTCGGGAGAAAGCTCGGCCGTGCGCGCGTTCATGGCCGCAGCCTTGAGAGATTTATCGGCGAGGGAATAGACGTAGTAATCGGATTCGCCGGACTTCCGGTAAATCTTCCGGAAGTTTGTCTCGAAAAGGATATGCCTTGAATCGTGTGCCCATTGAAAAGATCTGTAGTTGAACGGCGTCGCCGTATCAGGGAAAGTCACTCCCTTCGCATCGAAGATCAGCCGGTCCTTTCCATTGGCGGGATCGAATGAGCGTATTTCCTCCCTGTGGGTCGAGTCGTTCGTTGTGATGTATGAATAGCGATCCCCACCGTCGATCCAATTAAGGCTTTTCGGACCCGACTTTCCCTGAAATTTCTGAGACGCGGCAATCGCATCGCTAACATTTCTGAAGTTCTCTTTCTCCTGAGCGCGGAGCGTCGCAGAAAAGACGAACACGATGGAAAACGCAATAAGAATTCGCACACGAAAATTGTTCATCCCACCACCTATTCTTGTTGAAGGCGCTTTAGACAGATGCCGGATTTCCGGACAAGTAGAATCGACTCCTCTGGCACATGTTTTAACACGAAGCAATGTAATGAAATTAAATGTTCGCTCGTGAATACTCAAGAAGAATAGCAATCGTCCAACGGCCGGCTCGTGATCGCAGTACATCAGGACATTAAACAAGATACCTGGGTAGCCACTGACATACCCGAACAAAGAATCTATATCCGGCGGGATATGCTGCGTTTCAGTGCATTATCTGCGCCACAGAAGCACTATCTAGCAGATTCTGCCAAACGAAGATTTGAATTTTCAGGCCATGTTTGATAAATATCAAGAAATGGAGAAGAAAATGAGGCGGCTAGTTTTCCTTATCGTAAGCATGGCAATCATCACCCCCTCGATCGCGCAGACAAAAGATCAGGGCCGATCTGAAATTACGGTGAGCGCGACATCGAGCGTGACCGCGGAGCCGGACATTGCGGAGTTTCGGATCAGTATAATCGCAAGGCAACAACAGGCCACCATGGCATTCAAGTCTTACGTCAAGACGTGCAATGCACTGCAGGCGTCGCTAAGGAGTGTTGTCGATTCCACAAAGCTCATGACCGACAATCTTCTTGTAACCCCTTTCTTCGATTACAAGAAACCGGACCGTGTGACGCCGGAGTACTACCAGGTTAGGGCATCCATGTCTCTCTCAGTTCCCATTCCTGATTTGAACAAAGCTCTCGGAAGCATCACATCGGTCGAGGGAGTCACGATAGACGGCATTCAGTTCAGGGCGAAGTACCCTGAGAAACTCGAGCTCAAAGCGCTCGACCAGGCGGTAAAACAGGCGAGAGAGAAGGCTGAATCGATTTCGAGACTCGAGGGGATGACCGATCTCAGGGTGAAGTCCATGAACACCACGACTTCCCGGCCGCCGATCATGCCAATGTACGCTGCCATGTCTGTGGACGCCGCCGCCCCATCCGTGAACGCCTCTTCCGTCTCTGTCTCCGCGACAGTCAACGTGACGTACACGGCGGAATCTAAGTGAAGCTCATTCTAAGAAATGCCGCGACGATAGCAACCTGCTCCGCTGCCGGAAAGAGGTGCAAGCGAGGCGAAGAGATGCAAGACGCAGGCGTGGTCGAGAACGCCGATGTCGTAATCGAAGATGGGATTATCAGAAAGATAGGAACTGCCGGCGTCATACCTGATGCCGAAACATTTGACGCGTCAGGCAAAACCATCGTGCCGGGTTTCATCGACGCGCACACTCACGCGATTTTCGCCGGGACGAGGGAGCATGAATTCGCGCTTCGGGCGAAAGGGATGAGCTACTCTGAGATTGCTTCGAGCGGCGGCGGTATACTTAGTACGGTCTCAAACACGAGAGAGATGCTAAAGTCGAAATTGCGATCTCAGGCGAGAAAAAGGATCGACAAAACCCTTCAATACGGCACCACAACTATCGAAATTAAGAGTGGTTACGGGCTTGATTTCAGAAACGAGATAAAGATTCTTGAAGCGGCAAACGAGCTGCGAGAGGAGTCTATTTCCGAGATCATAGTCACGTTCCTTGGCGCACACACACTACCGCCTGAGTTCTTGAACGACAGGAGCGGTTACATCGAGTTGCTAACCCGCGAACTGATACCGTACATATCCAAGAGGAAACTCGCGACGTTTTGCGACGTCTTCTGCGACGATGGATTCTTTTCCATAGAGGAGACTCGACGGATATTGACAACCGCAAGAGAGGGGGGGATGCTTCCCAAGATGCACGCCGACGAGCTTTCCTCGAACGGCGGTGTCAACCTTGCCGTCGAATTGGGAGCGGTATCCGTCGACCACCTTGAGCGCGTAAGTCCGAACGAGATCCGCGCGCTCGCGGGAAGCGACACAATCGGAGTCATCCTCCCCTCCGTGGCGGCTTACTTAAGAGGGACTCCGGCACCTGCCAGGGAGATGATAGACCGCGGCTGCGCCATTGCGGTTGCGACGGATTTTAACCCCGGAACTTCCATGGTCGATAATATGCAGACGGCGATGTTCTTCGCCGTTACCATGAACCAGATGACAGTAGAGGAAGCGCTGAACGCAGCGACGATCAACGCCGCATCGGCGCTCGCGGTATCGGACAGGCTCGGAAGCATCGAAGTCGGTAAGCAGGCAGACCTTCTCATCGT
>JAJYGB010000429.1 GCA_021785235.1 Bacteroidota bacterium | reverse complement strand
TGAGGACTGGTATCTCAGGCTGGTATCATCGGCATACATAGACACGGGCGACTTCGCTGAGGCGTCGAAATTGCTCGCAAGCATCTCCGGCCACGACATGGTGTCATTATCGAGTCTCGCCAATTGCAGAATGAAGACCGGGGACCTCGAGGGGTGCGAGTCTGCTTTCAAGGAATCCATCGGTCTCGGTTACAACGATCTTGAGGGGCTTGAACTCCTCGGGCTGGTACAATTCAAGCTTCTTAAATTCCGGGAGGCGGTCGAAACACTTTCAGGAGTCTACCGTGCTGACCCGACGAACCAGCGGGTTATTAAATTTATTCAAGCTGCCAAGGCGCAAGCCGGGGTACAAGCGGTCGCCAAATGGCAGGTTCATGCACCGACCGGACTCTCTCCTGAACATCGCGGTACTTGATTTAAGCGCAATTAGCGCGTTTTCTTGATTCACAGGGCTGTTTATTCTAACTTAAATGAGCATTATGGCACGAGAAGAAAACATTGCAGACATTTTCAATATTAGTCATTCTGAATCGGATAGAGCAGGCTACATAGCTATTGTCGGGGGCGGACTGATGGGCAGAGGAATTGCCGAGACCGCCGCGACCGTCGGAATTAACGTGCTCATCATCGAGCGCGACGATACTTCCGCGGAGCTGTGCAGGCAAAGACTCTCAGAAACCCTGGACTCCGAAATCCAGCGCTGGGCCCTCACGAAAAGCGAGAAGAAGGCAATCCTGGCAAGGCTGAAGTTTTCCACCGAACTGGCAGACGTCGCCGAGTGCGACCTTGTCATCGAAGCGGTGGATGAGGAATTCGCCTCGAAGAAAGCCGTGTTCAAAGAGCTCGACAAGATTTGCGATCCCAACACGGTCTTCGTCTCCAATACGGCGACCCTCAGCCTCACCAAGCTTGCGGATGCAACTATGCGTCCCGACAAGATCATCGGAATGCACTTCCTGAACCCCGTTCCAAAAGTCCCGCTTGTCGAGGTGGTTCGCGCCCTGAAGACGAGCGACGTCACCTTTATGCGCATAAAGAAGTTTGCGGAAGATATAGGAAAGACCGTCGTTGAAGTTTTCGAATATCCCGGGTTCGTGACGACGAGGGTCATCCTGCCGCTTTTGAACGAGGCGATGCAGGTCCTGCTCGAAGGAATCGCAACAGCCGAAGGTATAGACACGGCGATCAGGCTGGGATACGGTCTGAATGTAGGACCTCTTGAAATGGCCGACTCGATGGGGCTCGACGAAGTGTTGACGTGGCTCGATACGATGTATCATGAGCTGGGAACCGCCCAGTACCGGGCAAGCCCGATCCTCAGGAGGAAGGTGCGCGAGGGCCACCTCGGGAAGAAGACGGGCCAGGGTTTCTTCAAGTACGATGAATCAGGAAAGAGAATAGAAGTCAATCAATAGTCTTCTTTGATGGAGAAGAAAGCTGAAATGAAAGTTCTTGTTTTAAATTCCGGAAGTTCGTCTGTAAAATATCAGTTTATCGATCTGAAGAACCGGTCCGTATTAGCGAAGGGGCTAATCGACCGCGTTGGAATGAGCGATTCAGTCGTCACGCACGAACGATATGATGGCGATAAGGTTAAAATCAGCGCGGAAGTGCTCGACCACCAAACCGCGATAGAATACGTGCTTGCCGTTCTGCTGAGCAAGAACCACGGCGTCATACGGGATAAGTCCGAAATCGACGCCGTCGGACACAGGGTGGTCCACGGCGGAGAGAGTTTCTCCGAGAGCGTGCTCGTTGATGAGAAGGTGATGGATGAAGTGCGTGAGAATATCGAACTGGCGCCGCTGCACAACCCGCACAACCTTCGCGGGATTCAGGCAGTTCTCAAACATCTTCCCGGTACGCCTCAGGTTGCGGTTTTCGACACCGCCTTTCACCAGAAGATGCCGCCGTACGCATTTCTCTATGGCATACCGTATTTGCTTTACCGGCGCTATAAGATCCGCCGCTATGGCTTTCACGGCACATCGCACTTCTACGTGTCGCACAGGGCCGCCGAGATACTTGGGAAACCCGTCGAGAAGCTGAAGCTCATCACGATACATCTCGGGAACGGCTGCAGCATGGCGGCAGTCAACGGCGGCATATCGGTCGATACGTCGATGGGATTCACGCCTCTTGAGGGACTCCTGATGGGCACGCGCAGCGGCGACCTCGATCCGCAGATCATACTGCATATCGTCGGAAGGGAAGGGCTCTCGCTCGCCGAAGCCAACACGCTTCTGAACAAGCACAGTGGGCTTCTCGGGATTTCGGGGCTCACGAGCGATATGCGTGAGATCGTCACGGAGAAGAATGCGGGGAACAAGCAGGCCGAGCTCGCGTTTGAGGTCTTCACTTACAGGATAAAAAAATACATCGGATCCTATGCCGCAGTCATGGGCGGCGTGGACGCAATCGTCTTCACCGGCGGAATCGGAGAGAACAGCCCCGACGTCCGCGCTGAGAGCTGTAAAGGGCTCGAGTTTCTCGGCGTGAGCATTGACGCAGAGAGAAACAATTCCGCCGAAAAGGAGAAAATGATCAGCGCGGATTCTGCGAAAGTCAAAGTATTCGCCCTGCCAACAAACGAGGAGCTTGTCATCGCGCTCGACACCATGAGAATAGTCGAGGCGTCCAGGCGCTCCCCGTCACGTCCCGATCGGCCAGGGGACGGCATTTCTTCCGGAAAGGTGGAGCATGAAAAAGTTAATTCTAATCGTTAGCGCCGTGGCAATCGCGGCTGGTGTCGCTTACATCGTCGTAAAAACGGCTGAAGAACTCCAGTTTGAACAGGAAGAGGATTTGACCCCGGAAGACGTTGAATCCCAGCTGCTCCAGCACGAATAGAGAAAAAATTGATTCCCAGAATAATAGGCGTAGTACATCTGCTTCCTCTTCCAGGTTCCCCCGGTTTTAAGGGTGCGTTCGACGAAGTCGTCGACCGTGCAGTCCAGGACTGCAAGTCTTACGGTGATGGCGGTGTTCAGGGGCTCATCGTGGAGAATTTCGGCGATGTCCCTTTCTCTGCCGGCTCGGTTCATCCGGTCACTGTCGCGGCGATGACCCGGGCGGCCGCGGAATTGAAGAAAGAGTTCCCGGGGATTCACTTCGGTATTAACGTCCTGCGCAACGACGCCGAGTCTGCGTTAAGCATCGCGTATGTCACCGGCGCGGAGTTCATCCGGGTCAACGTGCATGTGGGAGCCGTTGTAGCAGACCAGGGGATAATCCAGGGCAGAGCGTACGAGACGCTTCGCCTGCGGAAAAACCTCGATTCGGATGTCGAGATCCTTGCCGATATAGATGTGAAACATTCGGTGCAGATCGGAAGCTACGATATCAAAGTCCAGGCTGCGGACGCGCTTGAGCGGGGACTCGCGGACGCTATCGTCATCAGCGGGCCCCGCACGGGACAGGCTGTCGACATGAATCAGCTTCGCGAGCTCAGGCGGGAATTTGCCGACGCCAAAATCGTAATAGGGAGTGGCGCGAACAGCCGCAACGTGAAGGAACTCCTCAAATACGCCGATAGCATAATCGTTGGAACGTCGGTGAAAACCGGCGGGAAGACTTCAAACCCGGTCGATCTAAAACTTCTCAAGGACTTCATGCGGGCGGCGAGAATGTAATCTCGCGCTGAAGATGATACCGGTTACTCCCTCTCAAGAAGCACATAACTAGCCTTCATCTTTCCGAACGTTTCTTTCATCTTCCATATTCATCCCCGGCTGATTCGTTTTTGCATATTGAACTTCTTTCAACGTTATGCCTCTCAACTTTGAAAGGAACAATCGCATAGAACGCAAAGGAATATCTTTTTCCTATGCGAGCTTTGTGATTACTCTGGTTCCTTTGCGTGGAATTTGCTTAAACCGAGATAACACGAATCTTCTTGTCTCTGCATAACAATCTGTTTATTTTGACAGGAGATGGGAGCTTTTCTGTTGCCTTTAATGCATCCTTTTGAATTCAATGAGGCCGCGATGGTTGCCGTGCCCGACCCGCTGATAAAAGTCCTCATATACCTGATCGTGATTCTCGTGGCGGCCAAGCTGGGCGCCGAGTTGTTTGAAAGGATCGGCCAACCTGCCGTACTCGGTGAACTGATAGCGGGCGTCATACTTGGGAATGTCATCCTTATTAACGGCGGCTGGAATTTCTTCGAACCGCTGCGAGCCTCCGTTCTCACCGACCACGCGGCAATTGGTATCGATATACTCGCCAAGATAGGCATAATCATTCTCCTTTTTGAAGTCGGCCTTGAGTCGAGTGTCAAGGAGATGAGACGTGTCGGGATCTCGTCTTTTCTTGTGGCAACGATAGGAGTTGTCATTCCCTTTGTGCTCGGCTATTTCGTCTCGGCGGTCTTTATAACCAGAGTGCCGAATGAGATTCTGGCGATCTCCCCCAACTTCAACATCAATAACATCCACATGTTTATCGGCGCGACACTCTGCGCCACGAGCGTCGGCATTACGGCCCGTGTGTTCAAGGATATGGCGAGGATCCAGACACCCGAGGCCCGGATCGTCCTCGGTGCCGCCGTCATCGACGATGTTCTCGGCCTGATCATACTCGCCACAGTCTCCGCCGTGGTCTCTTCTGCCGAGACAGGGAGCAATCTGTCGCTTCTCGATATTGTGAAGCTGACGATGGTCGCAGTCGGATTCCTGGTCGGGGCTCTGATCATCGGGACATACTTCATCCCGAGAGTCATGAAAGTCGCGGCCAGGTTCAGGACGCAGGGACTCATGCTGATCACCGCTATCCTTATATGCTTCGTGCTCTCCGTTCTGGCAAGTGAGGCCGGGCTTGCCTCGATAGTCGGGGCGTTCGCCGCCGGGCTGATACTGGAAGAGGTTCACTTCAAGGAATTCGGCACCAACATCGGTATCGAGAATCTCATTCAGCCGATCGCCACAGTATTCGTCCCGGTCTTTTTCGTGCTCATGGGAATACAGGTTCATCTGGAAAGCTTCTTCATCCCGTCGATTCTCGGTGTCTCGGGTGGGCTTATCGTTGCCGCGATGCTTGGGAAGCAGGCATGCGGGCTTGTCGTCCGGGAGAAGAACATCGACCGCGTGACCGTCGGTATAGGCATGATTCCGAGGGGCGAGGTGGGACTGATCTTCGCCAGTATCGGCAAGGGACTGGGAGTCATCGACACCGAGATATTCTCGGCGGTCGTCATCATGGTGATTGTGACTACGCTCGTGACGCCGCCGCTTTTGAAATGGTCGATCGCACGCGCCGAAAGAAGAAAACAGGCGGAGTGAGCAGTTAAGCTCGGTCTCCTCTTAGCGCGAAGCCGCGATTGTTCCAGCCGTCACTTATAAGCACACCTCCGAAAGCACAATTATGAATAAAGACAGA